>NZ_JAUBPE010000083.1:0-33064 GCF_036700565.1 Microcoleus pseudofavosus SVA1_A4 | reverse complement strand
TAATTTAGCGGAACGTTCACGGAGATTAGCCGTGACTAAGCGTAAAGTATCTGGGGGTTCCCGGTCAATGTCTCGGTTTCAACAAACTGCTGATTTGCTATCTGTGATTCAGACTTGTCGCTTTCAATGTAAAAGCGCAATGGCTTTTTTCCGTGATGCTATATCTGCCCATTCTTGTGACTTATTTATGCCTTCTCTGATTCCACAATCTCAGACCTGAATCCTTACCGACCAAGGAATGTCGTAACCGTTTTGTTGCACGTATTGGGTGAGATTGATATTAGCAAGTTCTTCACGGGGAACCGGACAAATAATCACAGGCAAATTAGGTTGTGGTTTTTTCTCCTCAATCTCCTTCTTTGTTTCAGAGGTAGAGGAAAATGGATCAGGTTTTCGTACTGCTACAATACAAGGAAAAGTATCAGCATCTTCAAAAATTGGAGCGTGTCCAAAATCAATAATCTGCTCAAACACGGCATGATAAGCAAAAAACTTGCGAAGCGGTTCGCCATAACCTGATCTCAGCCATTTATTAGTTACAATATAAGAAAGAATCCCCCCTGGCTTAAGAAGTTTAAATCCTTTCTCATAGAAATAAGTATACATATCCGCCATTCCATGATAAGACTCGTAATTAGCTTGTAGGTAAGGCTTAAGCGAGGAAAACAACTTTTGGCGCACGTAAGGCGGATTACCAAGGACAACATCAAAACCGCCATCAGCAAAAATCTGGGGAAATTCAGCTTGCCAATCAAACGCTGTATCTGCTACATTACTGTCAGCGACAATCGAGTTTCCCGCTTTAATATTATCATCCAAATAAGTCAGCGTTTTACCAGGTTCGGCCGTCTTCAACCACAGGGAAAGTTTGGTAATTTCCGCCGATTCCGGCAGCAAATCTACACCGTACAGGTTGTTGCTTAAAATGCTTCTGTCAAATTCCAGCGAGTTGCCGTCTTTTGGCTTACATCCCAAAGCATTCAATTCGCGATCGACTCTTTCGTACTGCTGCATCAAATAATCAAAAGCCGCAATCAAAAAAGCACCCGAACCGCACGCCGGATCGATGACGCGCGTTTTTTGCAGCACTTCGTCTCGATACGCTTTCCAAAACTTAATTGCAGTTTTCTTGGGTGGCTGAACCGACACTTCAGCAACTTCGCCCATTAGGAATAAATCGCGCAATTCTTGCTCTCGACGCTGCAAATAACCACCGAGAGAAACCTCGACAATATATTGAGTAATAAAAGCTGGGGTGTAAAACACACCTTGAGTTTTCCGCTTGCCTTTTTTCTGATTGTATTCCTGTCCGGCAGTCTCAGCATTTAATTCTTCCAAATCTGTAACAGACTGCTCGAAAATATGCCCCAAAATATCAACAGAAACTTCGGTGTCAAAATCAAATCGCGTCAAATCCTTAAGCTTAGTGCATAAGGGATTTGGCACAGTCAATTGTGCGTCTAAAACCGGATCGAATTTAAATAAACCGCCGTTGTATCCCGATACAGGAGGGTCCTCATTTCCCACCTCAATCCAGCGAAATACAGATTGATAATTTTCCCAAATTAATCTAGGATTGTATTGGTCTTTGTTGTCGTGAGCGTTGCTGAGGGTGTATCGCGACAGCAACCCTTTAGCTTCACAAAAAGCAATGAATAAAACGCGGTCTAAAGTTTTTTGAGCTTTTTCGATGAGTACGCGATCGCGGTTGGGGATATCCTGCGGCCCCGAAAAGCGAAAATGTTTGACCAGAGCAAGTCGAATTGCTTTGTACTCTTGATATAATTTATTGGTAATTTCCTCTTGAGCTTCGTCAGAGTCTTTTAACAGTCTGTCAATAACAGAAACTGTTTGAGCTTGGTTTTTAGGCAAAAAATTGCGGCGGCACAACAGAAAGTAAAATCGCTTAAAAGCTTCCAAATCCGCTAAGTCAGTCAGAAAAAATTGTTCGTAATAAGCGGGAGTTTTATTGGTATGATAAAGTCGCAACTCTCGATAATTCGAGACAATAATCCAGCGACAATCTGGTGTATAATTAGCGTAGCGCCAACCTTGGTCAACTGCTGATTCCGATCGCCCGGATGCGGGACGGTCTAAATCATTTTTCGCTCCCTTGAGTTCGATCGGAGCAATCACTTTACCTTGCAGGGACACGGTTTTGCCTTTAGGATTGCCCGCAGCAGTAAAAAAAGCCGATCGCCCCGTCAGCAGAACCGCCGCCATCCGATATCGTTTGTTCCGCGTTAATTTCCCAAGCTTTCCCCGCACCTGGAATTATCGAGCAATATCCCAAAATATCCTGAA
Organism: Microcoleus pseudofavosus SVA1_A4; assembly: GCF_036700565.1. Classification (NCBI taxonomy): domain Bacteria; kingdom Bacillati; phylum Cyanobacteriota; class Cyanophyceae; order Oscillatoriales; family Microcoleaceae; genus Microcoleus; species Microcoleus pseudofavosus. The sequence goes on along the minus strand of NZ_JAUBPE010000083.1, from coordinate 30,760 downwards.
AAATATCATTAATAAAACTGCCGTGCAGCGAAACTTCTTTAACTTCGTCTAACGTACCCGTTTTAAGTGCAGCAATCCACGTTCCCAATTTTTGGTGGCGCACTTCCATATCTTGGGGAAAGCTAAAAGCACGCAAAGCAGTGTTGAGTGTTTTGCTGTGAAAAAGGGCGCGACTAGAGCGATTTGTCATAAAGTTGAAAAGCAGAGCAAGTGAATTTTACAGCAAAAAAAGCAGTTTTTAAATCTTAACTACCTGCACTCGTTTCAAATCTAATACCTTCATAAATTTCGCCCAATTGAAGTTGAAACGGCAGCGAAGACAAAGCCAGCACTGCATCTGCCGATTCGTATTCACTTAAAAGCCACTTATTTTCCGAAGTCTTGACAAACTGCTCGACATAAACTTTATACTGATCGATTAAAATATACTCTCGAAACTCAGGAATCGATCGATAATAATCAAACTTATCCCCTTGATCGTAATTTTTCGTACTTTTCGACAAAACTTCAACAATCGCCAAAGGATTAATTATGGTATCTGTGCGATCGTCTAAAAGCACTGGTTCGCCTTGAACCACCATCACATCTGGATAAGTATAGAGATGATAGCGCGGTATAGACAACCGCAAGTCACCGATAAAAACCTTATAGTTTTGCCCCCTGAGAGCAAATTTTAAATGTGCATAAAAATTGCCCGCAATATCATTATGATTTGGAGTACCACCAGTCATAGGAACTATCTCGCCATCAATATATTCACTTTTGGACTCGGCCACTTCCTCTAGTGCCAAATATTCCTCTGGCGAGTATAGTTTTTGAGTTTGGGTTAACATAGTTTACATCCTCAACAGCCTTTCATTTTATTTTAATTAAAAGTACAAGTGTAACACCCATTTTACCAAATTTGAATCGGGGCAATCTTCGATCGCACCCTACCCCCTCAAAAAAGCGTGTGAATCGCAGCTATCACGCAGGGAATGGCTGGCTCTAGAGTCAAAAACGCCACCTCTAAAGCTGAGCTAGCTCTCATTTACTTTGCATATTGTAATTATCAACAAAAGCTATCATTTTTTCTCACTAGCTTTCCACTGCTCCCTTCGGGTTTTACAGCAAAACTTAAATACAGGTGAGCTTATCTGCACGGAGCGAAAAGTTTTGTTACAATAGGTAAGCTGTTACAAATCGTAACTTATGCTGGTTTCTATTTTAATAATTGACGTTGCCCTCGTTGCCTGGTCTTTGCACTTAATGCAAGAGGCGATCGCGCAACGGGAATTTTCACTAATGCTAGCCGGCACCCTAGTTGCTGTCTCAGCCGCGGCCCTGGTAGTCGTCTACTTCCTCATGGGGTCTTGTTTGAGCCATTTAACCGAAATATCCCAACACACCTACTAAATCATAGTAGGGATTGACCATTGTCCAGAAGCGATGAGATTTTTTTTGAAAAAAAGCCGAAAGCCTTGCCAATCCAAGGCTCAAAACTAATTTCCCCAAAAAGCTTGACAAATATGGGTCAGTTAAGGCATGATTGAGAGCGCGAAAAGAAAGGGGAATTAGCTCAGTTGGTAGAGCACTACAATGGCATTGTAGGGGTCAGCGGTTCGAGCCCGCTATTCTCCATAAAGAAAACCCGTTCACAGAGCGGGTTTTGTCGTTTATCCATCAAAACTGTTATATTGGACATTCTCAATTAGGGGTGACAATCCCAGACAATCCCAGCCACTCAATGCGATAAATCTGCGATATGCCCAAAGGCTCAGTAAATATAGAAGTTTTCAAGGATCGGCTACGGTTAGCGTGGTCGTGGGAAGGTAAACGCTTTTGGCTCTACATCGGTTTTGCCCGATACGATCGTCAATCGTAAAATCGCTTCCAGAAAAGCCCATCAGATTGAGCTAACATAACGTCTATATACCCTGTGATAGCGGAATCTCCAAAACAAATTCAGCTCCCCGCCTCGGTGCTGAAATGCACGTTAGCGAACCGCCGTGTTTTTGTACGATAATTGAGTGCGAAACAGACAAGCCCAGACCAGTCCCCGAACCTACAGGCTTAGTTGTAAAAAAGGGATCGAATACCCTAACGCGGACTGATTCACTCATTCCAAGTCCGTTGTCTGCAATTGAGACGATCGCGCTAGTGCCTTTTACCTCTGTGCGAATCCGAATCGCAGGCGTTGGACACTGCTGGTTATCCAACTGTACCAGTGCATCGATCGCATTGCCTAGAATATTCATAAACACCTGATTGAGTTCTCCAGCAGAACACTCGACTAAAGGCAGGTTCCCGTATTCTTTAACAACTTGAATTTCTCTGCCCGCAATGCCTCCCTCGTCGCCGCTATCCTCCCCATCCCCCGATTGTTCCGCATGGTGCAGGCGGTGCTGCAAAATCAGCAGCGTGCTCTCAATCCCTTCGTGAATGTCAACCCGCTTCATCTCGCTCTCTGCAAGGCGCGAAAAATTCCGCAAACCTATCACAATATTGCGGATGCGCTCGGCTCCAACATTCATCGACTTCAGAATTTGCAGCAAGTCTTGTTGGAGGAAATCAAGTTCAATTTCCTCTGTTACTGCTGCCAATTCAGGAGTAAGAATCGGGTATGTCCGCTGGTAAATATTGATTATTTGCAGCAAATATTGCATATATTCAGTTGCGTGAGTAAGATTGCCATAAATGAAATTAATCGGATTATTAATTTCATGAGCAATTCCAGCAACTAGCTGTCCCAAACTTGACATTTTTTCAGTTTGAATCATTTGAGCCTGAGTCTGCTGCAATTCTATCAGAGCAATTTCTAGCTGAACTGCTTGTTCTTTTAACTGCACTTCTGACTGCCTCAAAGTTAATTCAGTAGAGATTCGCTCGCTAATTTCCTGCTGTAGGAGCGCGTTCTTTTCTGTAACTTCTCGCGTTCTATCTTGCACTTTCGCCTCTAAAGTCTGGCTGTACTCCTGCAATTTTTCATTAGCTGCCGACAAGTTTTTATAGAGAAAAGCGTTTTCTAAAGAAATTGCAGCTTGAGTAGAAAGAAGCTTTAAAACTTCCTGCCTTTCTGCTGTGAAAACACCCAATGCCAGATTATTTTCTAAATAAAGCACAGCTATTAAAGTACCTTGATTAATAATAGGCGTACATAAAACAGACTTAGTATTGTTTTTGACAATGTAAATATCATTTTTGAAGAGTTCATCCCTCCCGCCATCATCTAAAACAACATCTCTTTTCGTTCGGACTACATAATTTATTAGAGACAGTGGCAAATCCTGACTGAAAGCGATTGGAAGCGACTGCTGTACTACGATCCGATCTCGTCCAACAGAACCAGACGCTTCTATTAACAAGTTGCCATTTTTTGCTAAAATTAAAAAACCGCTTTGGGCGCCAGCGTTCTCCATCAGAATTTTTAGCAATTTTTCTAGCAATTTACTCAAAACAACTTCGCCCGCTAAAACTTGCGAAGCCTTCATTACTGTTGCTAAATCGAGGAAAGAATTACCTGTTGTAGTATTGGTAAAAGTTGTAGTTTTCGTAGAGGTAGTTCTCTCAAAGTTGGCGTTATTAGCAGCAGATATCAGAGAAAGAAGCGGAGGATATCTTGACTCCAAATCTGCAACCTTAGTCTTCGCTCCCCACCGAGCGTAGCCGTAGTATGCTGATGCCATGTAAGTCTGACCGATCTCCTCTCTTGAAGCCCCTAAATAAAATTCAGCCGCCAGTTCGTAAGCTAAAGCTTCCTCCTGAACGTACCCCTGTTTTTTAGCTCCCGCGATAGCGAGATCGTAATACTCCATCGCTTCCCAATTTTGCCCTTTCACCCGCGCTATTTCTGCCTCAACCAGCTCGTATTTATGCTGATAATTAGCCGGAGCATGGTAAGCCCAACCCTTCATTTTTTCTTGATTCAACTCCACAATAGCCAGAGCTTCTTGTTGCTCTCTCTCCCTCCCAGATGCAGCCTGAGCTCGTACATCGGGATACTGAGCCAGAAGAGCTAGCGAATAGTAGAAGTTGTGAACGGCAACCGTCATGTGTCCGGGTGCCGATGCTTTATATTTTTCAGCGATTGAAGCATTTTCAATGGCAGCAGCAAACTCTTTAAATAAGTAAGAGAGAATTGCTTTAGCAAGATAGGCAGCAAAAAGAGATATCTGGTTATTTGCTGTTTCTAAGATCGGCAGCATTTCTACTTCATCAAAACTCTCGCCAATTAAGCAACATTTGTCAGCAGTAGGTCGGAAAAGATTCAAAACTAGCTGCCTCCATATCTTAACGTAGTAAATGCCAAATTCTTGTTTGAGTTTCAGCAGTAAATCGAGATAATGAGCTTGGCGCGACTCTACAGATTCTAGGTAGTTGCCAATTAAAAATATATGAGCGCAAGAGTTCAAAGCACAATAACCAGCATATTCTACATCTCCAGTATCCAGACCGCTTTGAACCCCTTCTTGCAAAGCATCTATTGTTTCTCTAGCGTGTTCTTTCCAATGTCTGATAGTAACGTTAAACAGAGTGTACACTTTAGCTGTGAGTTCTTTAGCATTAAATTGCTCTAATAGCTTCAAAGCTATCTGACCGGAATAATATCCTGCCTCTAAATCTCCAAGTGCTGCACATAGGAGCAAGCCATAAATGCTGTAAGCGTAAGCTGCTAGCGCTGAATGACCGTTTTCTATGCAGAGATTAATTTGAGTCAATACGATGGACAAAACCATCTCAGGCTTGGCAATAGAAGCGGGAGCTGAGATAGTCATCAGCAGCCGCATCGCCGCCAGCTTATCAGGATCGTTCATTTCGGGAACATTTTCCAAATCTGTCAGCGAAGGCAATTTTACTGAGGCATTCCCGGCTGCTAGCAATTTGGGAGAAACCCCCAGCATGGACAATATTTCCCAACCCGTATCAATAGCTTTAATGAGCTGGTTCTGAGCGACATAAGATTGAATTTTTAGCTCGTATACTTTTACTTTATCGAGTAGGGTTTTTGCCTCTTTTAAAACAGCTTCAGCAAGTAGTTCAGAGTGATTGAAATTGGTGTTCAAAAATTCTGTTTCTACGGCTTCTACATGGAGGTTGAGAGTCAATTCATACTGACTCTGCCAGCTATTAACAACAAGGAGTTCCAAACCTATATTTAGATACCTGGCAGCAGCTTCGTAAGCTGTCGCTGCCTTTGCTTTCTGACCGGCAATTAGATTTAGGAAAGCTAGTTCATCTTTTTCTACTTGCCCGACTATTAAGTCAGCGCTAAAATTAAGTTGATTGACCAGAGCAAAGATATTTTCTTTTCTGTCTTCAGGGCTGGTATTTTGCAGCAAAAGTTTGCCAATGCTCAGGTGAGTCGATTTTCGCTCGGATTCGGGAATCAAGGAATAAGCGGCTTGCTGCACGCGATCGTGCAAAAACTTGTAGTCTACCCTGGAATCGCTGAGAATAAGTTCGCCCAGTTCATCCTGTTGAAAAACTAGCGGGATTTTGTAGTTTCCACTTAGAGGCAAAATTAAACCAGACTGAAGTGCCGGCCACAGACCAGAAGCAGTAACTGATTCTGACTCTTCATTCACAATTGCCAAAACGCTTAAATTAAAAGTGCTGCCGATGCAAGCCGCCAATTTTAAGACTTTTTGCGTTGATTCTGGTAGCTTTAGAATATTCTTTGCTATCAGTTCAACGATATTGCAATCCGCAATACCAATGGTTTGAATAAGTTCGATATCCCACTGCCAAATACCGATAAAAGTGTCGTAAGTTAGCAGTCGTTCGGAATCCAGCACTTTCAGCAGTTGAGTCAAGAAGAAGGGATTGCCTTGGGTTTTATTGAAAAGCAGTTCTGAGAAAGATTTTATACGGCTAGCTTCGGGAGATTCGTTGAGCGTGTCTGCAATTAGCTGCCTGACATGGTTTAGCTGTAAAGGTTTAACAGTAATATTATTGATGGCAGCCCCACTTTCTCGAATCTTTTCTAATGCCTGAATCAAGGGATGAGCTGGATTGACTTCGTTATCCCGATAAGCTCCGATCGTTAACAGATATTGGCTGTCGCGATCGCTCATCAGCAGTTGGATTAATTTGAGGGATGCTGAATCTGCCCACTGCAAGTCGTCTAGGAAAAGAACGAGGGGGTGTTCGGGTTGACAAAAGACTTTGAAGAACTGTTGAAAAACGCGATTAAAGCGGTTTTGGGATTCATAGGAACTCAGTTGCGGTACTTCTGGCTGATGACCGACAATCAGTTCAAGTTCGGGGATAACATTAATAATTAGAGAACCATTTTGACTCACTGCCGTTAAAATCTTCTCTTTCCAAACAGCTATTTTTTCAGAATCTTCTGTTAATAGCTGTCGCAACAGTGACTGGAAAGCTTGAATCAGCGAAGCGTAAGGAATATTGCGCTTAAACTGGTCAAATTTACCAGCAATAAAATACCCCCGCTTGGCTGCAACAGGTTTGTGAACTTCATTCACTAAGCAAGATTTGCCAATTCCCGAATAACCGCTGACCAGCATCATTTCGGCTGTGCCGAGGCTGGTTCGTTCAAACGCTTCCATTAATACAGCTACCTCTTCTTCCCTGCCGTAGAGCTTCTGCGGGATCAGCAGTTGACCGGATAAATCTTTAGACCCTACAATGAATGGTGAAATTGTGCCGTTTTCCTGTAACTGAGCTAGGCAATTTTCTAGGTCGGCTTTTATTCCCTCAGCAGTTTGATACCGCTCTTCTGCTGTTTTGGCTAATAATTTGAGTGCGATGTCAGAAATTGCTTGGGGAATTTCTGGATTTAACTGAATCGGCGGAACTGGTTGCTTTGCTAAATGGCAGTGAACCAATTCCATTGGGTCAGTGGCTGCAAAAGGTAGGGAACCTGTCAGCATTTCATAAAAGGTTGCACCCAAAGAGTAAAAGTCGGTACGATAGTCAATCGATCGATTCATCCGGCCCGTTTGCTCTGGGGATATATAGGCTAGCGTGCCTTCCAGACAATTAGGATTGTTAATTGTTTGGTTTTCTATGCCCAGGCGAGAAGAAATGCTAAAATCTATAATTTTAACCACCCAAGTTGCAGTATGGACAATAATATTTGGCGGCTTAATATCTTTATGAACGATATGCTGTTTGTGGAGTTGCCCTAAAGTTTCCGCTAACTGAATTGCTATTCGGAGAAAGCCGATAAAATCGTTCTTGAGAGAAGCAAGGATGTAATTTAAAGATTGAGCGCCAAAATCTTCCATAATTAAGGCAAAGCTGTTCTGGTATCTTTCCAGCCCCAAGCACTTAACAACTCCTGGGATGTTCAAGTTTTTCGCGATTTCATATTGATACTTTAAATTAGCAACATCAATAGGATGTGGATACTTAGAGCTTAGTAGCTTAACAATAACAGGCTGTTGGTTCTGAAGCTTCAGCCCCCGATAAACAACTGTTTTCACGCCTTCATTAATTTTTTCAAAATTTGTGAAGCCCGGAATTTTGAGCATTTGATTGGAAGTAAAATATTATGACTCAACCCCAAGGTATTACCTATATCTAATTCTGATTCTTCATTTTACCAGTCAAAATTTAAAAATCTGATTCACCCACAATTTTTTGAGGAGAACCAGAAATTGCCCTCGATACCTGCATACCTGAAGTAACAGTTGCTTCAAGACTGCTAATATTTATCCCATTAAGTGTCCAGTCACCAGCTAGATAAAGATTATTAAAGCCGGAAGCGTCAGGTTTGATGCGATATTTTGTACTTCCTTTGAGAGACATGACATAACGCTCAGACGGCTCAACATTGGCCCGCCAAAACTGAGAATTAAATCGTTCTAAACCATTACCATTTTTTGAGTCAACAAGGAAGTTCCAATTCAGAATATCTGAACTTTTTGGTAGGGTTATTTTAGGCCATAAAATCGAAATATTTTGCTGAAACCACTTAAGAGCCGTTTCTTTGACCCGCTTCATTTCTTGGTCAGGAAACGAATAATCTACAAAGGCGGGAATTTCCTTTATCTCTTCCAAAGGGCCACAAAAATAAGCAATACTACCTGGATAATGTTCTGAAGACCAACCCTCAGAGACATTGAGATGGCTCATATCAGCCCAAGTGTTAAAGGGATGTGCATAAGCATCTATAACAGGATTAGGCATCATCCAGCCCAATTCTGGTAAGCTAGGCTTTAGCCAGAGCTGAAGTGCCTGGGTTTGAACAGTCTTGACCTTCTCTACCATCTGCTGCCATTCTTTGCGAGCTTCGATTAGCTCTTGGCAAATATATTTTAGTGCTCCTAGAGAAATTCCCAGAACCACAGAATCAAAATCTTCTCCTACATTGAGCTCGATATCCTCCACATCGTCCCACGACATCCAGGCAGATTCTAGATTAATTTTCCTGAATTTAAGTTCTTCCCCTTCAACAAGCTGATCGTAGAGAGGAGAACTCGGCCAACAGGGCAGTTTTTTAACATCAACAAGCGGTTCGTAAACATTATTTTTCAGCGTAACTTGGCGACTAATTTGGATCGTTTTAATAGTCTTTTTGTCCTCAGAAAGCTTCAGATTTTTGACACGATGGAAAAACTTAAACTTAACACCCCGTTGCTTGAGTACCTCGTAAAGTGGTGCGAAGATTGTATCTCCCATACCAGATTGCATTTTCCAAAAAAACGCACCCTTATAGGTAAGAGTCATGCGTAGAAAGCAGCGAAGCGCAGCTCCAGCCGCTAAATTTGGTTGATTGACATTACCGTTCTCGTAACTAAAGACAAGATCGTAAAGACCCTGCACTGGTGCCGAATTGACGCTAAGTTCAGAAGCCCCATGTTTACTCAACCACTCCCGGACATCATAGTCATCAATAGCATTAAAGCCATCAAAAATAATACCGTCCACAATTACACCCTGGATGATGGTATATGCTAAATCTACAAGTATCCACAGGCGACGAAACTTGTGGTGCGCCTCTATTATTTCCTCAACAATTCGGAAAAGCCAATTTCTGAATTGACCCAGACACCAAAGCAGAGCATGGTGTTGTATAGCTCGGTGCGTTTTAGGATCTTGCGGCAATTCCTGAACTAATTTTTGAGCAATATATAATAAACCAATTTCATAAGGGACATTAGGAATTTCTAAGTGAATATTCATCTCTTTCAGTAGAGATTTTATCGACTCTGGAATGCCTGTAAAATCCAATAATTTTTCGCCGTCAGACAGAGTGCTAAATAAGTAGGATGAACTCTTAAATTGATCGACCATAAACTCGACTAGCAAGCAAACAGACTCCCAAACAGAGGGCAATTTATCACTTTCTCCGGGCAGTAAATTATTTGTTGGGAAGTCGTAGGGCCAAAGTACCCACTGTTTGTTGATATATTCAGGAAATGCAATGAAATTGTGTGGCTTGAAAGCGTTCTGCCAGGTAGCAAGCGGGATGTCTTCACTCCGTCCTAATTCTTGATAGCACTGACGCATAACTCGAAAGGTATTTTCGTAAACTCCCATCAAGATATGTAGGCCATGTTCCTCAATTCGAGCTTGGGCATTCATATTGCGTCCGCTCGCACCTTTGCCACCCAGACGCCACCCCATTTGATAGAGTATAATCTCATATTTTTCCTTCCAATCAGGTTGACTTGTCAGTTCAAAAGCTGCTGTAAGAGAAGCCATACCCCCTCCTAAAATTGCGATTTTCTTTTTTTTCATAGTTTCAGCCATGATTTCTTTTTCCCTGCAAAAGTAGTGCATCAATCTTCTAATTTAGCTGCATCCAAATCCTGTTCAAATCCTATTTTTCATTTGAACGCATATTCTACAGATTTTTGCAATTCCTGACTGTATTTTAGTAGTGCATCATTATCACGCACCATTGACTTAGCATCTTCAATACACTGCGAGAAGCAACTGCGAGAGATTTTCACGGAATGATCTGCTGTGAATAATTTATCATGTTGCTGCGCTGCAAACAATAGCGTCTGGTAAGCAGGAAGTAGGCACATTAAGCTAGCCAAGCGATAGCCCACAGCTTCATAGGGAATGTTCATTATATAACCGACAGACTTATTTAGCTCAACCATCACATTTGTAAGAACTTTTTGCGTCCAACTCTTGGGTGCCCCCTTCAGCAAGAGTGGTGAATTATCGACTTCTTGTATCCATACATCAGGTAAATAGCATATACCATTAGCCAAATCTTCAGGAAAATCCTTGATAATGTTTGTTTTTTGCAATGCTTCGCCGCAGGTTTCACAACCTGCTAAAAGGCAAGCTGCAACATCTAAGTTGAATTGGTAATGGTTGATAGCTAACTCTGTCCCCATATGACCAACTATGCCAGCTACAAAATAGCAATAACGATTGTAGTCGTTTTCTTGGGCTGGGAGACTGATCCCATTGCGCGTTACCATAACAGGAGCCTGTTGGCAATCTAGCACTTGTTTCATTCCCTCAACCATTGCAGAAGCCCAGCAATGAATAATTGCTTTAGCATCGTTTGGTATTAGTGCATAAATTTGCCATAACATTAGTCCATTTTCCAGATTCATTAATTGCTTTTGGTCGGCATCGAGTCCCGGCCAATTTTCGGACGACCAGCTTGATAAAATATTGGAGGCAAAAGCTGGTTCCTTTAGCAGTTGCTGAAATTCATCAAAACGAGCCTGCTGCCAGCTAAAGGAATGTTGGCAATCTTCAATGTTGTCAGCAACGCGAAAAATCAGATAGGCCGTAGCCATAAAATCATCTAACGGTTCTTCAAAACAAGGAGTTACCAATGCAAAAGACCGAGAAACTTTATTCATGAACTCTTCAAGGTATTTCTTCTGTTCGTGCAAAAGATAAAACGTTATCATGCTTCGTGCCCCTGATTGTATTAAGATATTGACTGCTGAAGCGCCTTTGCCTCCCAGAGATCTCAGTCCGTCGTAAATCCTGGTAAATAATGTATCCTACAACAAGAGAGATGGCAAGTAGTTAAGATTACAAAAAGGAATCAAAATTTCTGCCCCTATACAAATTGACTCAGAAAGAAAAAGCCTAATCTAAGAATGCGCTTTCCAAACCGCAGTACCATTTTCGACTGTGAAATCAAAGTTGAGCCAGAAAGTCAGATTCGGCTGTATGTTTACTGGTTGTTCTGGCTCTGGCTTGCCTTTTTGCAAGCCCAATTCTGTGACAATGGGGTGGCTGGCAAAATTGTAGATTGTGACCTCATATTGAGAACCACGAGTAGAACCGAAACTTAGGAGTCGCCCTGCATGATATTTGGACACTTTCATTGGAATTTCTACGATCGCTTGATAGCAAGCTTGTTTGCCGTCTTTTTCATCGCGAAACTGCTTGAGCATGACTACAGGAATTTCTGCATTTAGCCGATATTGCAGTAGGTATTCAAGCAGGTTAAGTGGCAGGCTTAAGCCCGGAATTTTCATGATGCTGTCGCTACCGAAAAATAGTTGGGCGATTTCTGCAACTGCTTCTGAATAGCTAGTCCATATTTTAGATGGCTGGCTTTCGCTACCTCCATTTTTCTGCGATACTTTAATTAGCTGTTCCCATTTTGCTTCTGTTTGAGCAGTTAAAGTTTTCCACGTATAAGTGTGCAAACTGAAGGGGTCTTGTAACCGATCTATGGAGGGAATGTTGAAGCTTGCAATCTCTTTCGGGATGCCGTAAACCTCCCGACCTGAAGCTAAAGCTGGTGAATTGCTGACGAATATGTAGGGTACGAACCAAGCAAAGCGGTCTATTTGAAAGATGGAGCCACGTTGTTGACCGACCGCAGTCAAGATCCAAATCACAACTTCCTGCTCGTCGATGTAACCTCTGTCGCGATCGGGCTTTTCTCTAGAAGCCAGGGAATCTATACTTCCAAAGGTTAGTAGGATATAGTGTGTGGCAGGGCGGTACTCGATTTGTCCGCTGGTTAAATTATTGAGGTATTTGTCGCACAAATTCTGGAGTTGAGGCAAAGAACCTTCTAACACAAATCCATAAAGGTTTGTGCCTTTGATATCGTAGGGTTGTAGAAAACATTGCTCGTTAGCTCGTTCAATATATTGTGGAGGTTTTGAAGGGTTACTGCCGCCCGATAAAAATGTCTCACCAAATTTATGTGCTTCTTGTTCTATGCTTTCGCCTCTGGTAGCAAGGTCTTGGAGGAGTTGATCTGGCGATCGCGGCGGTTTTGCGAGGATGTCTGCTAATTTTTGCGGGTTATTGAGCAGTTCCGCGATCGCGCTGCTTGCTCCTAGTGCGGTGCGAAAGCCTGTTTGCAGAAGTTGAGCGGCGCTGTTAACATTCATTGCTTCATAACCTCATGGTGGAGTTAGCTTGCAAACTTTTTATATTTCAGTCATATCACAAATACCGATCGGTTCGATCTGAATTAACGCCAATTTTCTCAATCACAAACTCTTTATCGAGCGATCTAGAAAACAAAGTGAGTTCACGACCCACCTATACTTCATGTGACCGTTGGGGTGATCCATGTGGTGTATATCTGACCCGACAGCGGAGTCGGTCAAACTTGCTGTATTGCTGCACTGGTAGGTGGGGATGGAGCGATCGCAGCGGTTGGGGGCGATCGTCAGAAACTAGCAGACCGCTGCCAACGGGGTAACGAGCGTTTTCCAGTATTAGAAAGTATGGAAAGTGAAGAGATCGCTCCTCTGACTTGTTGTGCCCTAACCTCTAAGTATTTCTGCAACTGGGCGTTGCTGATTTACGGTATGAAAGGCTAAATATGCAAATCATAGAAACCAGTATTCACAACGCTTCGGGATTTTCAACTGATTTTTTTCATACCCTGATTAAGCAACGCCCAAAAACCTTCCACCGAACAACGTGGCTGAGTTGTACTCACATTTTCCTGTCACCCGCGAGTAGCAAATCCAGGAATTACACAAAACCTATCTCTGCTACTGGCGAGTAACAAATTCCACACTTACGGAAAACCTAATTTTTCAGCAAAGGTTAACACAAAAGTTAGAGTTTATGTGCAGATTTTCTGCAAACGTTAAGAAAATTCTTAAGCATAATTAGATGTCTCAGAATGATTTGTTGTACGATAGCTAAAATGCCGTAAGGGTTGAGATGATTGACAATTTATGTATCCTGAATGTATCACTCTATTATTCGGGTTTTAATTCTATAGAATTAGGGTGTCACAACTGAAAGCTTTTTTACAGTAGTTCTCGCCAACCACTACCCAGATAGTAGATAGTTTGCTGGCTACTGCACGCTTATTTGGTCAATTATAAGCACTTAAAAAGCTGGTTTAGCAGCGGCTGACACTGTACTCAATAAACCAGGAATAGGCTATATTAGTTAGCGTTGAAATATCCGCCGTTTAAGGATCGCTCAAGAGCGTTGCAGCACTCAACATAGCAACAGCCCCTGCCTCCTCCAAAGGTCGCGAAAACAAGTACCCTTGATAGGAACTGCATCCCAAAGAACGGAGTATAATTAGTTGCTCTTGCGTCTCCACCCCTTCTGCGATTGCCTCTAATTCCAAAGAACTCGCCAGATTTAAAATCGCCTGCAGCAAAGTCAAATTTTTCCCTCCTTCCTCCAGGCAGCAAACAAAAGAGCGGTCAATTTTGAGAGTATCAATCGGCAGCAATTGTAAGTAAGACAAATTTGAATAACCAGTGCCAAAATCATCCAAACACACCTTAACCTGACGAGCTTTTAATAGCTCTAGCACCCCAGCAGCCTCCTCAGCATTCTCCATTAAAACACTCTCGGTAATCTCTAACTTCAAAAATTCGCCCTTCAAATTATGCACTCGCAGCAGTGAGTCTAAAAGCGGTAACAAATTAGGAGCAAATAGCTGAATTCCCGATAAATTAACACTCATATTTAAAGGCAAATAGTCAGGGAATTGCAACTGCCATCTACTTAAACAAGCCACTGCTTCCGACAGTACCCACTCGCCTAGTGCCACAATCAAACCCGTTCTTTCCGCCACTGGAATAAACTCGCTCGGAGAAACCAACCCGCGGGTCGGATGCCGCCATCTTACCAACGCTTCAAACCCCACTATTTTACCAGTTACAAAAGATACAATTGGCTGATAATTCAAGTAAAACTGTTGTAAATTAATTGCATTTTGCAAGTCATTTTCTAACTGGAGTTGCTCTAAAGCTCTCGACTGCATACCAGCATCAAATACCACAGTGCTACTAGCACCCCGAACAAAAGCCTCATGTCTAGCCGCGTCAGCCGCTCGCAGTAAATCTTCCGGCTCTTCTGTGCCAATTGCACCTAAAGCAATGCCAATACTAACGCTAGAAAAGACCGCAGTTCCATTTAAGTTAGACGGTATTTCTAATGCTTGACGAATGTGTTCTGCTGCATCTAAAGCTAACTGAGAATTAGTAATATTTTCCAGCCAAATCGCAAACGCATCTTCTCCCACTCTTGCTATAAGATTCGTATTCAAACCCCAAGCCTCTAACCGCCGTGCTACTTCTACTAGCAACTGCTCTCCTCTAGAATGACCTAAGCTATATTTAACAATTTGATAACGGTTAAGAGTCAGAAATAAAATAGCTTCTAAATGACCCAGTTCTATTATAGAATTCCTGCCACTACGCATCTCCTTTAATAGCAAATTACGGTTAGCTAAACCTGTCAGCTCGTCGTAAAATGCTTGGTAGCGGATTTGTGCATTCGCTATAGCAAGTTGCTGCTCTTTTTCCCTAGCAAGTCGCACAAACTCTAAAGTTTTATTAATTGTAATTTTTAAGTCCTGCAAATCAATCGGCTTCGTTAAAAAATCAAAAGCACCCCTATTCATAGCTGTCCTAATATTTGGCATATCCCCATAAGCTGAAACCACTACAGCTTTGAGCGTCGGGTCAATAGCTGGCAGATTCTCTAGCAAAGTTAAACCATCCATTTCGGGCATACTAATATCAGTTAGCACTAAGTCAAAGGAGCCATCAGCTTGCAGTTTATCTAAAGCTTGGACTCCATTAATTGCAAAATCAAACTCAAATTCTTGAGTGCTGATTTGATGCCGAAATAGCTGAAGGATTACATATTCTAAAAGTGGTTCGTCATCAATTACTAAGATTTTAGCTGTCATGGAATTGCTCTTGTTAGCAAGTAACCAGGAGTTTAATTCTCTTGTAGGGGCAATCCCCCTGTGGTTGCCCCCCTGTGGTTGCACCGTAAGTAAGTTTGGGGCAGGCAGGAAAGCACTGCTCCTACAGAAAACTCATCATTTTCAGAACTTACGCTCATAAACCGGGTTTATCTACAAAATTGAAGATTATCACTAGAAACCTACGAAGAAACCCGGTTTCTAGCCTAGACGTGCGTAAGTGTTGATTTTATCAGTTCTCAACCATTAAGTGGGAATTTCAATAATAAATTCCGTTCCCTCGCCTGGTGTAGAGTTACAAGTGAGCCATCCCCCGTGTTTTTCTTCAACAATAGACCGCGAAATTGATAAACCCAATCCCGTCCCTTTACCCACAGATTTTGTAGTAAATAAGTGGTTAAATACCCGCTGTTTCACTTCTTCTGTCATTCCCATCCCATTGTCAGCAATAGAAATTATAACATGAGAAGTGGAATTATCTTTGATAATCTTTTCACTCTCATCGGTAAGGAAAGTGCGAATCGTAATTTTATTAGGATTCGCCTTAATTTCATCGCGACTCCGCCCTGAATCCCACTCTTCCAATGCGTCAATGGCATTAGCAATGATATTTAAAAACACCTGGTTTAACTGTCCGGGATAACACTCTACTGGGGGGAATTCTCCGTAGTTTTTGAGCACTTGAATTTCGGGTTTACCCTCATTCGCTTTGAGCCGATGTCTTAAAATTAATAAGCTACTATCAATTCCTTCATGGATATTGAAACGAACTTTGGATTTAGTATCTGCCCGCGAAAAAGTCCTCAGAGAAATGCTGATTCCTCGAATGCGCTCAGTTCCTTCTCTCATAGAACTGAGCATTTGTGGCAAGTCTTCTAAGAGAAAAGGGAGGTCAAGAGCTTCAATTTGAGTTTGTACTTCTGGATTATTTAGGGAGCAGTGTTGTTGATAAATATTGAGAGCAGTCATCAATTCTTGAAAGTAGCTTTCGGCGTGTTCAATGTTTCCTATAATGAAGCTGATGGGATTGTAAATTTCGTGGGCAACTCCGGCCACTAACTGCCCGACGGAAGCCATTTTTTCGTTTTGAATGAGTTGAGTTTGCACCTCTTGAAGTTCTGTTAAATTTTGTCTGACTTGTTTAACAGTTTCTAAGGCTCTTTGGATGGTGATTTCCATGTCCTGAAAATCAATGGGTTTTGTCAAAAAGTCAAAAGCTCCCCGGTTCATGGCAGTTCTAATGTTTTGCATATCTCCATAGGCGGAGATGACGACTGCTTTTAATGTATTGTCGATTTCTGAGAGTTTTTCTAGTAAAGTTAACCCGTCCATTTCGGGCATATTAATATCTGTTAGCACTAAATCAAATGGTGGAGATTCTGCAATTTTTTCTAAGGCTTCTCTGCCATTGTGAGCAAAGACAAATTCAATTTCTTTGATCCGAATTTTTTGCCTGAATTTTTGTTGAATGACGTATTCTAAAAGTTGTTCATCATCGACGACTAGGATTTTGGCTGTCATGGGGAGCTATTCTGTATCCTATGGTAGAAATAACTATGGTCATTAGCTTACTATAGCGCAGCGTTTAAATTTTGTAAAGGATTAAATTAATTGATGAGGATGTATCGATGCCCGTAGGGACTTAGGCCTTGCCCTGCCGGACTAAGAATTTGATATTAAATTGACACAAATGGTTGCACTTTATAGCGCCAAAACTATTCAACTTTTGGGCAAAGTAATGATAAATTCAGTGTAATTTCCCGTTTCAGTTTGCACTTCCAAATTACCTCGGTGTTGCCCAACTATGATATCGTGAGTGATGGATAAACCTAAACCCGTTCCCTGTCCGGGAGGCTTAGTAGTAAAGAAAGGAAGAAATATTTTTTCTTGATTTTCTTTAGGAATACCAATGCCATTGTCACGAATGCGGATTTCTATTGCAGTGCCTAGATTTTTAGTGGTAACAGAAACTGTGGGATTGAAATCGGCGGTCATTTTAGATAGTTTAATATAAGAGGCATAGCAAGCATTATCAATGATGTTAATTAAAGCGCGGCTGAGGTCAGAAAAGGCGACATCTAGTTCTTCAATTGATTGGTCATAGTCGGTTTTCAGGGTAAGATTGAAGGTTTTATCTTTGGCACGAATGCTGTGGTAAGCTAATTGTAGGGCTTGAGCGACGAGGGCGTTAATGTCGGTTTTTTGGCGGATACTACCCTCGCTGCGAGCGTGCATTAGCATACTTTGAATAATGCTATTAGCGCGTTGCCCTTGTTCGTTAATTTCGGATACGTTGCGCTTAAGATAAGTGAGGTTTTCATTAATTAATTCAAGGGATTCTGAGTCTAAATTTTGGAATTGGCGGTCTATTTGTTCTGCGATTTCAGAGGTTAACTCTTCTGAGAGAGTAGCCAGAGAAGTGACGAAGTTTAGGGGATTGCGGATTTCGTGGGCAACACCTGCGGTGAGGGCTCCGAGGGAGGCTAGTTTTTCAGAGGCTACTATTTGTTTTTGAGCTATTTTTAATTCGGCGGTGCGTTCTTCAACTTTCTGTTCTAGGGTTTCCGAATATGCTTCTAGTTGTTGGTTAAGTTGGTTGACTTCTGCGTAAAGTTTAGCATTGGTAATAGCAATTGCAGCTTGTCCCGATAGCATTTGTAAGACTGTGAGTCTGTCAGCAGTAAAGGCGACGGTTGTTAAGTTATTTTCGAGATAGATAATGCCTGTAAGTTGACTTTGATTAAGTAGAGGCGTACACAAAATTGATTTGGGCTGATTTTGTTGGATGTAGGGGTCTTTTTTGAAGATACCTTCGTGGCTGGCATCGTTTAAAACGACTGTTTCTTTAGTGCGGGCAACGTAGTTGATAATCGCGACTGGAACTGCATTTCCTAAGAGAGAAACGGAAGTATTTTCCTCTTCTGGTTGTTGAGGATTGGTCAATACCTGGAGGTCGTTACCTTCCACGATGCCGGTGGCTGAAATTACCCACTGATTCTCACTTTGGTTAGATGAAAAAGTTGGTTTGGTGAGCAATGAGCCGCCAGTAGCTCCGGCATTTTCTATGACAATAGTCATTAATTTATTTAGCAGTTCGCTGAGAACAATTTCCCCCGATAGCGCCTGCGCTGCTTTCATAATTGTACCGAGGTCAAGTGATGTTGAATGACCGGAAGTAGAGGTTGTTGTCCAGTTTGAGGTGGTTGTGCTAATGGGGTCGAGGCTCATAGTTTCAGGCTGCTGGGTGCGGGAGATAAGATGGGGATATGTTTCTTCTAAGTCTCTAACTTTGGCGATCGCTCCCCAGCGAATGTAGCAGTAATAGGCTTCGGTCATGTAGGTTTTGGCGACTTTTTCTCTACCACAGGCTAGATAAAATTCGGCAGCGCGTTCGTTGCCGAGGGCTTCTTCTTGGATGAATCCTTGTTCTTTGGCTCCGTTGATAGCTCGTTCGTAGTAGGTTATTGCTGTCTCGTTTTGTCCTAATACTCGCGCTTTTTCTGCTTCTACGAGTTCGTATTTATGTTGGAAGTTCATGGGGGCGTGGTGCGCCCAGGTTTTCATTTGTTTTTGATGGGATGCTACTTTTTTCAGATATTGTTTTTGTTCGGTTTTTGTGGTGGCTGGGTAGTGGGCGAGGAGGGCTAGGGAATAGTAGAAGTTATGTTCTGATGATTGGAATAGAGCACTAATACTTTCTTTATATTTTTCTGTTAATCCTGCGATTTCAACAGCCGTGACATAATTTTTAAACAAATATAAAAGAATTGATTTGAATAAATAAATAGAGGCAATAACTGTATTATTTTTAGTCTCTATAAAAATAGGTAGCATTTTTTTTTCATCAACATAATCACCAATTAACCTAACCTTGTCAACTGATTTGTCGAGTATATTTAACAAAAATTGACAACATATTTTTGCTTGGTCGGCAATTAAATATTGTTTGTATTTAAGCATAAAATCAATGTATTGAACATGAGTTTTTGTTACATACTCTAGATGTTCACCGCTCCAAAAAGAATAGCTGGAATAGTAACAAGTTGAGTAACAAGCGTATTCTATATCTCCAGTTTCTAACCCATTTTTAAATGCCTCAAGCAAAGGTTGTCTTGTTTCCTTAATATGCTCTTTCCACTGTCTGATAAAAATATTAAAGTGTAAATTAATTTTAGCTTTTAGTTCTTTAGCATCAAATTGTTCCACAAGCTTGACTGCCAATTTGCCAAATTGATACCCAGAATCAATGTCAGACAATGCTCCACAAAGCAGCATCCCATAAGTCACATACCCAAAAGCAGACAAGGGCGAATTACCATATTGGAGAGAAATATTGACCATTTTAAAGATAATCAGCGGAAAAAGCATGGGATTTGTCATAAAAGCAGCTGGAATGACAGCGATTAATATCCGCTGGGCTGCAAGCTTATATGGATCAGTCATTAATGGCAAAAAAGCTAAATCCTCAATCGGCTTACCACCGATTGCTATTTTGTTGCGAATTAATCCCACTACTATGCTCAGTTTTGTGGGATTTTTAGGTAGGGAAACTCCCAGCATTTTAAGGACTTGCAAAGCTGTTTCTAGTGCTGCTTGTGGCTGGTTTTGCTGTAAATAAAATGGGATTCTTAGTTCATAAACCTTGATTTTTTCTAGCTGAATTTTAGCTTGTAAAATAACAATTTCTGATAGTTGTTGCGCTCGTTCAAAGTTAGTATTCAGGTATTCGGCTTCTAGTGTTTCTAAGTGGAGATTCCGCGTCAAATCGTAGTGACTTTGCCAACTCGATTCTGCCAGCAGTTCTAAACCTACATTCAAATATCTGACAGCGGCTTCATAAGCTGTCGCAGCTTTTGCTTTTTGCCCAGCAATTAAGTTAAATTTGGCTAATTCATCTTTTTCTGACTGCTGCGTGATGAATTCCACGCCAATATTTAACTGATTAACAATATCAAATATATTCTCTTCTAGGGTGTTTTCTGCGTATTGATGCAACAAGAGCTTACCAATTTTCAAATGCGTTGCTTTTTTCTGATTTTCAGGAATCATTGAATAGGCTGCTTGTTGCACCCTGTCATGTAAAAATCTATAGCCAACTCTTGATTCATCAAAGAGTAGCGGTTTCTGTTCTTCTGACTGCTGAAAAGCTAGAGGAATTTTGTAGTCGTTACTGAGGGGCAAAATTAGACCTGCTTGAAGTGCTGACCACAAATCATCGGCTGTTTCTAAGGGTGATTTTTCATGAACAATCGCACAGACATCTAAGTTAAAGCGGTTGCCGATACAAGCAGCTAATTGTAATATTTGCTGTGTGGATTCTGGCAGTTTTTGGATGTTTCTAGCTACGAGTTCAACAACATTATAATCAGCAATTCCCAGCGATTGAATCTGCTTGATGTCCCACTGCCAGGAACTTTTGATAAAATCAAAGTTCAACAGTTCTTCAGAGTGTAGAGTCTTGAAAAGTTGTGTTAAAAAGAAGGGATTTCCCTGAGTTTTATTGAAGAGTAAGTCTGCTAATTTTATTGAATTGTTATCTCCCTGAAGAGTATCGGCGACTAATTGACGGACGTTGCTAATATCTAATGCCTGGAGGACGATATTATTTACAACTATCCCTATTTTTTCAATCTCTTCAATGGTTTGAATTGTGGGATGAGTCGGGCTGACTTCGTTATCTCGATAAGCTCCAATTAGTAACAGATATTCGCTATCGGTGTCTGTTATCAAAAGTTGGATCAACTTCAGAGACGCTGAATCTGCCCACTGTAAATCATCTAGGAACAGAACAAGCGGATGTTCTGGCTTAGTGAATACATGAATAAATTGTTTATAAACCCGGTTGAAACGATTTTGAGATTCTGTTGGCCCTAGCTGGGGAACTTCTGGTTGTTCGCCCATAATCAATTCTACTTCAGGAATCACATCGATAATTACTCGTCCATTTTGTCCCAAAGCTTCTACAAGTTGCTCTTTCCAAATTCCTATATTTTCAGAATTTTCTGTTAACAGTTGCCGGATTAATTCTTGAAAAGCTTGAATTAAAGCTGCATAGGGAATATTCTTTTTAAATTGGTCAAATTTGCCGGCGATAAAATAACCGCGCTGGCGTACTATGGGTTTATGAATTTCTTGCACAACACAGGTTTTTCCAATGCCTGAATAACCGCTGACGAGCATCATTTCTGTTGAGCCAACTGCTACTCGTTCAAAGGCTGCCATTAGGGTTGCTACTTCGGTTTCTCTGCCATAGAGTTTTTGAGGAATGAGAAATTGACCGAATCGATCCAATTTACCCGCTGTGAAATCTTTAATTTGTCCAGATGCTTCTAATTGTTTAAGACATTCTTCTAAATCGGCTAAAAGTCCGCGAGCGCTTTGATATCTCTCTTCAGCAGTTTTGGCTAATAATTTCATTACGATGTCAACAACCGCTTTGGGAATTTCTGGGTTTAGTTGATTTAGCAACGCGGGTTGTTTTGCGATGTGGCAATGCACCAATTCCATTGGGTCGTTAGAGTTAAAAGGTAGCTGACCCGCAAGCATTTCGTAGAAGGTAATGCCAAGGGAGTAAAAGTCGGTGCGGTAGTCTATTGACCGATTCATTCTCCCAGTTTGTTCGGGAGACATATAGGCGAGAGAACCTTCGATGTAGTTGGGGTTACTGAGGGGAGGATTTTCTTTTTCGAGGCGGGTGGCGATGCTAAAGTCGATGAGTTTGATTTGCCTAGTTTCTGGTTTTATGAGGATATTTTGGGGTTTAATGTCTTTGTGAATAATTTGATTTTGATGCAGTTTTCCGAGAATTTGGGCTAGTTGACTGGCGATTTGAAGAAAGTTAATTGAGTTCGTTTTTGGGGAGTTAATATATTCTTTGAGGGGTTGTCCGCCAAAATCTTCTAGAATTAGGGCAAGTCCGTGTTCGTAAGGTTTTAATTCGATCGGCTTGATAATGCCTGGGATGTTTAAAGAGTGGAGGATTTGATATTCGTGTCTGATTCGGGCGATTTCTTCTAGGGTCGGATACTCAGCTTTGAGAGTTTTGATGATGACAGGAGTGTGTTCTAATTCGTAGCGACCTTGATAAATAACGGTTTTTGTACCTTCGTGGATGGTGGAGATCAGTTGGTATCCGGGTAGAGGGGTTCTCATTGTATATCTTTAAAAGGGGTACAGTAGTGAAAAAGCATGATACTGATGAACCATGAGTTAATATATCATGTTATCAGTTTTTGATATTTTACCTTTGTATCGAAAATTACTTTCCATATAAAACAAAAACTTAAGATTTAATTAATTAAATCTTAAGTATTGACAAAAATCTAGTTATTAGATGCAAAATCGAATGATCACGAAAGCAACCCAACTCGGATATAACTTACTGGATGGTATATCCCCCATCAATCACCAGATTATGACCTGTGACGAATGATGCCTTGTCCGAGCATAGCCAGACTACTGCTTCAGCAATCTCTTCTGGTTGGCCTATACGCCCTATGGGGTGTAACGCTGCGTTTTGAGCAAGCATATCTGCACTAGCAGTATCCAACGCGGGGGTCTTAATAGTGCCAGGACTGATAGAATTGATACGGATGCCAGACTTAGCATATTCTACTGCTGCTGCTCTCGTGAGAGCAATGATTCCGCCTCGACTAGCTGAATAGATAGAAAAGCCTGCCATACCAGTAACGCCAGCAACGGAAGCCATATTTACCACAGAGCCACTACCTCGTTTGAGCATCGCTGAGAGTTCGTACTTGAGGCAGAGCCAAGTTCCTTTGAGATTCATATCCATTATCCGATCCCAGTCCTCTTCTGACTGCTCGGTTAGCAAACCCATTATCCAACCACCAGCGTTGTTAAAGGCGAAATCTAGATTGCCAAACATATCCACAGTCTTGTCAATTAGCGATCTCACATCGTTATCTTTTGACACATCTGTTGTGACAAAAATGGCATCACCACCTCTCTCACATATTTGGTGTACAGTTTCTTCTCCCTCCGCAATTCGTCTGCTGGCAATTACAACTGTTGCTCCAGCGCGTGCAAATGCAAAAGCTGTTGCCTTACCTATGCCTGATGAGCCGCCAGTGACCAATGCGACTTTTCCTACCAATTCCCGTGTAAAGATCATATTTTCTTTCCTTTAATGACTAAGAGTTTGCGGAATGTGACGAGTAAGTAACTTCCTATTACTTACTCCTTAAATGGCTTTGTATTTCCCTAAACAACGATTGGTAAAAAGCCACTAAATGCAGAATTTGCCGACTGCCTTACCGTGAGCCTACAAGTGTGGCGATTAAATTCTCTGAGGGGGTAGGCTCTGCTCCCAGATCCACAGAACCCCAGCGGATAATACTCGCGACGGAGCTACTTGAAAATCCGTGAGAATAAATCATCACTAAATCGTCTTTTCTGATTTTTTTCAATGCGGCTGCATGATATAAAGCAGCCATAGCTGAAACTACAGAAATATTGCCATATTTGGGAAAAATGTCGATTGTTTTGCTTCGAGGAATATTTAATTCCAAAGCGCAAAAATCGACATAACCTGCTGCTGGCGGATAAAAAACGAAGTAGTCTATATCCCCTACCTTCATTCCAGATTCAGACAATACCTGAGTGCAGCATTTCTGGAAGTATTTAATGAACAAAGATGTGGCATATTTAACCGTTTCTTTATTCACTGTAATCAATGCTTTTGGTTGTCCGTTAGAATCGACCGTGAATTTGGGATAAACGATATCGCAAGTGTCGTAAGTATTAGTCGAGTAAGAATGAATTAATCCTTGCCCTTCTTCTAATTTCTCTACAATAAAAGCGGCCGATCCATCCCCTACGGTGAAGGAAAAAGAGTTAGTGTATTCTATGTGCTTAGAATAATTGCATGATAACGAGACTAACACTCGGTTAAAGTTGTTATTTTGGACTAAAGCAACAGCATTGCTTAAGGCGGCTAAACCTCCCGCACAGGCAATATTGAAATTCCAAGCGACACCTCGGAAACCTAACTCTTTTGCTATTAAAGTTGCATTTCCAATCACTAATCTTTCGGGAAACATCGCGCAAGAAATCAGCAAGTCAACATTATTAATTGCTAATTTACTGGCTTGCAAAACTTTTTCAATTGCTCCACATTCAAGAGAAATAGAAGTTTCGCCTTCAGCCAAAACTCTTCTTTCTAAGGCTCCCCTGAATATATCTTCTCGATAAGGTTTTACTGCCTGTACCCAATTAGCATTTTCTTGGGAATCATTATCAAACAGTCGCACTTTTTGATTTTTTTGCTCAAGCTCAGCTAAGAAACTTGGATAATTCTTTTTCCAGTAATCGTTAGTACGTACACGCTCTGGAAAATTAACTGCAATTGCGCGGATTCCTACAGCTTGACTCATCTTGAAAAGACTCCTTTGAACAGAAATAAAACAACTGAAATTTTGGCTCTTTGCCAGATTGCATTGGTTAGAAAAGGAAAAGGAAAAATATTTACTTTTCCCCTTTTCCGCTTTTTAATTTCTAAGGTTTACAGCCAGTAACGAGAGAAACCTTAACTTTTCATGGATGGCATTCGGCTTGCCAGTTCTTGCTCCCGCAAAACCCGTTTCAACACCTTACCCGTCGCATTCTTCGGAAGAGAATCAACGAACTGGACAAGGCTCGGTACCTTGTAAGCAGCGATCCGCTCCGAACAAAAAGCGATCGCATCTTCGGCTGCCAGCAATTGACCGGATTTCAGCAAAATATTTGCCTTGACGAGCTCACCCTTAACCGGATCTGGAACCCCATAAACCGCCACTTCAGCCACCGCTGGATGGGTAGTAAGCACCCGTTCAACTTCATTGGGATACACCTTAAAGCCAGAAACATTGATCATGTCTTTCAAGCGATCGACAATGTAAAAATAGCCATCATCATCCATCCAGCCGAGGTCGCCTGTATGAAACCAACCGTCTTTCAAGACTTTGGCCGTTTCAGCAGGGCGATTCCAGTAACCCAGCATCACATTCGGCCCGCGAATGACAAGTTCCCCCACTACCCCTGGCGCGACTTCTTTACCATCGCGATCGATGACCTGCATTTCCACATTTTCAATCGGCATTCCAATCGAACCTGGTTTATATTTCAATTCGTGGTTGTAGCAGGCAAAAGGAGAAGTTTCAGTTAGGCCGTACCCTTCATGAATCACCAAATTGTGAAGCAATCGCCACTGTTGAACAATTTCCCCTGACATAGGAGCAGATGCAGTAAAGTAGTAACGGACTGAACTTAACTCGCACTCAGATGGGTGCAGTTCTAACAGTTTGATGAAAACTGTCGGCACGCCAAAAAACATCGTGATCCGTTCGCGTGCGATCGCACTCAGAATTTCCGCAGGGGCAAAACGGCGCTGCAAAACAATCGTTGCACAAGCATTAAAAGCGCTATTGAGAATAGCGTTTTGACCGAAACAATGGAATAGCGGTAAGTACAGCAGCAACCGATCTTCTGGCTGCATTTTACAGCAGCGGTTTTTGGCATAAATATTGGAAATGACATTGCCGTGCGACAAAGTAGCTCCCTTGGGAAAACCTGTAGTTCCCGATGTATAGAGAATCGCTGCTGGCTCATGTCGCCCCATTTTAATAGCCCGTGCTTCCGGCGAAGCATTTGCCATCATTTCTTCCAGACTGGTTCCTTTGTTCGCTTCACTTTCAGCAATCAAAATGTGTTCGAGATAAGCTAAATCCGCATCTGGGACTTGTCTACTCAATGATTCGGTGGTAATAACCACCTTAGCTTCACAATCATTAAGGATAAATCGAACTTCATCACATTTGAGCATCGCACTAATAGAAACTGCGATCGCGCCAATTTTGAGAATGCCCAAATAAGATATGACAAATTCAGGAATATTAGGAAGGAAAAGAGCGACGCGATCGCCCCGCTTGACTCCCAATCCTTGCAAACCATTAGCAGCGCGATTTGCCAATTCGTTAAGCTGCTTGTACGTGAAAGATTTGCCTTCAAAAATTAAGGCTGGTTTGTGAGGGAAAAACTTACCTCCTCTCTCGATATGCTCTGCAATGTTCATCCCTATTTCATCCGCGGTAAAAATGCTGCCAAACAATAGGCTTCGTGTTCATGATTTGGATGCACTGGTGCATTGTCGCTAAGGTCAATAGAAAACTACTACCTAAAGCTTTTGAGCGATATTTTTTTTCTGGGAAAACATCCCCCACACAACCAGGATGGATTGCCTGATAAAATTGTTGCCAATCCCTTGGTTCAAGTTGATAGATTTTGATGCACTGGCGAACAGTATCCGTCAAAAAGTGTTGCTTATTTGACAATCTCTCTGCTTTTTTACTTCGGTAAATATCTACCTGAAAAGCAGTTTCATAGATGTTAGCTGAAATATTGTGAGTAACCATTTTTGGGTCTTTCTAGTAATGTTCAACAATCCTTTGCAGCAGAAATATTGCGAATGCTTTTGTAACAGAAAAGCAGCTCTGAAAGAGTTAAATTTTCAACTCATTTTTTACACCGTTTCGCAGGCTATTATTAGCTACAAATGGATTGTTTTACGCAGGGAACAAGAGGAGAAAAGAGAAAAAACAATGTGAGTTTTTTTCAAAACTTCTTACCCTTCTCCTTCCTCTTCCTACTTCAAACTTGATAAAATCCGGTTCACAGCTTGGACAATTCGTCCTTCCTGTGCAATGTCAGCAGCAATCAGGGCAATGTGTACATCTAAAGATTGCTCGTTGTCGTTCCAAATGTAAGATTTGTCAACATTAGGCGGCTGTCCCACAACTTCGCGCACAGCCTCATATAGCGGTAAGCTAAGTGGTGACAAACATTCCCGCGCGTCATAGTGACCGGCGACTTGATGGGTCCGCAAGTCAACAGCTTGGATAGCAAACATTAGAGCTACCGCCATATATTGCTGGAAGATTTCAATTGAGCGACGAGCTAAATTAGCTGAAGCGAATCCTTGGCTGTTGATGTTCTGATTGAATTGTTCGGCGTGAGTGGGAAAGCGATCTGCTATCGAATTGCCATAAAAAGTCAACAGCGGCATAATCGAGTTTCCAGTTATTTGTAGAGCTTTTAGACCCATGTTGACCTTACGGCTCGTGTTACCAACTAAAGACGGTGACAGCCCGTTATTAAATTCCGGTGCAACCAACAGCGCTATTTGCACATCCAGGTGCTTGGATAGCAGACCTAAGAGATACCGCAAACGATCCATTCCCACACCAACATACTGTCCCAGAAAATTCCCGCCGTGATAGCTGGCTTCATTCTCAACGTCGATCAAAGGGTTATCTGTTACCGAGTTTATTTCTACTTCAATCTGCTGAACAATCTCTGCCAATCCATCAACAATTGGCCCCAGATATTGAGGCAAGCAGCGAAGCGAATAGCGGTCTTGAATTGGCTCAGCGCCCCGGTAGTCGTGCTCACCATCTAACTCGTTTCGGCTTAAGCACGAACCTCTAAGAAGTTCCACCATTTGGGAAGCTGCCCATATTTGGCCAGAATGAGGTTTGAGCGCGTGAATAAAAGGATGAAATGATTGATTAGTACCCCCTAGCCCTTGAATCATCAGGGCGTGAACCCCCATTGCTAGGGCAAGCAAGACTTGTGCGTCGCGGAGGCACAGGGCCGCGATACCAGTCATAACAGAGGTACCGTTCATCATTGCTAACCCTTCTTTGGGGCGCAACGTCAGGGGGGGTAAGCCAAGCTTCTCAAGCGCTTGTACGCATGACATCTCCTCACCTTGAAAGTCAACGGTAAAGGATTTGTCCAACCCAATCAGCGATCCAGTAATGTAAGCTAGGGGTGTAAGGTCGCCACTAGCGCCGATAGAGCCAAATTCGTAAACGTGAGGTGTTACTCCTTCATTGAGGAAGGTTGTCATGCGCTCCACCAGTTCCAACCGAATGCCAGAGGCACCGTATAGATGCGAGTTGATCCGCAGGATCATCGCGGCCCGGACATCAGCGATCGGCAACCGCTTACCAGCCCCAGACTTGTGATAAAAGACGAGATTATTTTGTAGAGCAGTCGCATCTTCAGTAGAGATTACAGTATTCGCCATCCCTCCAAATCCTGTTGTCACGCCGTAAATGGGCTTTCCCGACTCGACAGCATCCATAATGTAGTCGCAGGATGCCTTTATACCCTCGAAAATTTCATCCCGATTCGTTAAATAAACTTGCGAGGAGTTTCTGGCAACGTTGACTACTTCATCTACACTCAGCCGTCGGTTCCCCACAGTTACGTTACTCAAATTAGGCTCAGGCCATTTGGGTAATTGTAGAGAAATCGGCTGTGTTAAGTTTCTTGACACTTCTTAGATCCTAAATTTATAGATAGATGCCACTAAAATGTGACTTTAGTCACAGCACACTCGAAACCAGGATGTTATTTTGAATTCAATGACAGAGAAATATGACTGGATACCATACTCTGCCATTTGTATTCAAATCTTGCCTTTCGTTTCGTAAAACAAGCCGCAGCCACTAGACATCACCGATAATGAGCCTGCAAGCCTTATTGCGTTAAGGCTGGAAGCTTAAATTCGGTTGGTGTCTATTGTTCTCAAGGCAAAATAAAACTGCGCCGACACTACATTATGCGGGCAGAGTTATAATTGATTGAGTTATTAAAGCTGGTAGGCTGTTACTGGGGCTATTGACCGATAACTAAATGACAATACCACCGCTAAAGGCTAATCATACATTTTTGTAACAAAACTTTACAATGATTTCCGAAATTTTTAGGATGACTATTGAACGCTACGGGATATCTGGAAAACAGTTATCCAAGTTTTCAGGCGTTAGCGAGAATCATATTTCTGAGTTTCGGCGGGGCAAGACTGGCATTTCTACGGAGGTGCTGTGGAAATTAATTCAGGCAATGGACGAGATCAAGCCGGGAGCCCGCGCTTATTTCTGTAATCGGCTGACGGGGGGAGAGGTATTTGGTAACAGCAGCCAGATGTCAGTGCCAAAGCAACTAGAGTCTTTGTTAAATATGCAGAATTTGGTTGATGGTCTCTCTGACGACAGTTTAGCCTTGTTACTGATGGTGGTGGCGGCGCGGATCAAGAATGGTGTTTCCTCTCATGCGAAGGGTTTTGAGCTAATTGGCTAATAATTTAACCGCTAGTTTGTCAAGACAAGAATCCACAGCTCTTGCCCCATTTCTGAAACTATTGCTAAACAAGGATTAAGAGAGATTACGCTGATTTCACTAATTTTTTTATCGCCTCTAAAAATCAGTGAAATCCTTGGAAATCTCAAGAATTAGAAAAGAGCGGACAGTCTCCCTTAAGACAACTTTAAAAGCAGCTAAACTTGATCAACATCATGACACATAGCATCCAGCATCTCATCGAGCCGCACATTCAAGATTTGGGTGGGTTTCAAGCCCGCCGCCTGCTTCCCTCAGAGGTTCTAACACTGATAGGCCCTTTCATCTTTTTCGACCATCTCGGTCCTGCGGTGTTTGCACCTGGTCAGGGCGTGGATGTCAGGCCACATCCGCACATTAACCTAGCAACCGTAACCTACCTGTTTGAAGGCGTTTTACTGCATCGCGATAGTGTCGGCAGCGTTCAAGAAATCCGTCCCGGTGCGGTGAATTGGATGACGGCAGGGCGAGGCATTGTTCACTCCGAACGCACGCCTGATGATGAGCGCAGCAAAGAAGGAATCCTGCACGGTATCCAAACCTGGGTAGCACTTCCCGATGAGTACGAAGAAACCGACCCCTGGTTTCGGCACCATCCAGCAAATGATTTGCCTGCTTGGGAGGATACAGGAGTTTCGTTCACCCTGATTGCGGGTGAGGCTTACGATCGCACTTCCCCAGTCCAAACATTTTCACCCATGATTTATCTGGACGTGCAACTAGCTTCGGGCAAGCAATTTACGTTACCGGGCAGTTACAGCGAGCAGGCGGTTTACAGTGTAACAGAGGGGCTGGCGATCGATGGGGTGCCTTTAGAACAGCATCGGTTGGCGGTTCTAACTTCAGGCACACCGGCAAGCATTTCTGCATCGGGTACGGCTCGGTGTATTGTGATTGGCGGCGAACCTGTGGGCGAGCGGCATAAGTGGTGGAATTTTGTTTCGAGCCGCCACTCGCGCATTGAACGAGCCAAACTCGATTGGAGGGAGGGACGCTTTGGTCAAGTTCCTCAAGAGACAGAGTTTATCCCGCTGCCAGAAGAGCCGCCTTTGCAAGCAGAGCAGCCGCTGTGAAGAGCTCCAGCCATTTAATTAAGAAACTTTTTTTAATTCAGCATCCGGTATTTTTTACTCCAATCTTCACAGATATTATTCAAAAACTTGTGATGCGGCAAGGCGTAAATTTGTGGGAGGGCTGCAACACAATATGGGCCGCCAAACTGCATCCTGTAAAGGCAATTTGGGCTTTGTTTTGGCTTAAAACTTATTTTAGTCCCGCTAGGGTGAAAAAGCGATCGCCACTCTCGGATTACAGCGATCGCCATCAATATGAAGATAATCCTTACCCCTCCACTTCCTGGTTGGGTCGAGGGGGGATAGTCGGGTAAGGTTCAAGCGTCACCGCTCTCCCCTCCCCTAAATTAGAGTCGATGCCTGTGTTACCACGGGACACCTCTCCTTCAGAACGCGGACGTGCAGCTTTCAC
>NZ_JAUBPE010000082.1:0-34005 GCF_036700565.1 Microcoleus pseudofavosus SVA1_A4 | reverse complement strand
GTGAGGCTATTTCTGCCCATTCTTGTGACTTGGCTATGCCTGAGCTCATTCCCATTCTTCAGACCTGAATCCTTACGGAGACACAACTCAAACTATTACCATTCCAGTTCAAGGCGATAATACTTTTGAACCTGATGAAGACTTCACTGTTACAATTTTACCATTATCAGGAACAACTCTTTCTACAGCTACAGCTACGGGTACTATTCAAAATGATGACGCAGTAGACTTAAACATTACCCTATCAGATTCTCCCGACCCAGTAATATTAGGAAATCCCCTCACCTACACTCTTACTGTTAACAATACTGGCAATGCTGATGCCACAGGCGTAGATGCAGAATTTACTTTACCCACAGGACTTTCCATAGTCGGAACTCCCACCCTTTCTAATGGTTTCACCTACGCGGGAACCACAGGCGGAGTTGCTAAATTTACAGGTGGTAGCATCAGTGGAAATAGTAACGCCACTCTGACTTTAAATGTCACCCCCAATAGTGCAGGAACTCTCACCAGCGGTACAGCAACAGTTGATGTCAGTAATAGTATTGTAGAAAGCGATGAAACTAATAATACAGCCACCGCAGTTACAACAACAGTTAACGCACCAACTGTTAACTTATCAATTAGCAGTAATTCTGGCACCGAAGCAGGTACAACTATAATTACCGTCACCGCCACAGCTTCTAATGCCGTTTCTAGCAATCAAACCGTTGACTTAGGCATTTCAGGAACTAATATCACCGCCGGAGATTACAATCTCGCTAATACTAGCATTACCATTCCTAGCGGACAAACTACAGGCAGTACCACCTTTACCATTGTTGATGATGCTTTAGCAGAAGGAACAGAAACCGCCACATTAACTATTAGTAATCCCACTTCTGGTATTGCATTAGGTAGCACAACTACTCAAAATATTGCTATTACGGATAACGATGTAGCTGGTGTCACCATTTCTCAATCCAGCGGTAGTACCGATATATCAGAAGGCAGTACCACCGATAATTACACAGTAGTATTAAACAGTCAACCCACAAACGATGTCACAATTAACATCAATCCTGACAGTCAAAGTACAAGTAGCGCCAGTAGTCTAACCTTCACTTCAGCTAATTGGAATGTACCACAGGCAGTCACAGTTACAGCCGTAGATGATAACCTAGTTGAAGGGACTCATACTAGCACCATTAATTACACAGCAACTAGCACCGATACTAACTACAATGCTATTACTATTACTCCGATTACTGCCAATATTACTGATAACGATGTAGTCGGTGTCATCATCACTCAATCTAGTAACAGCACAGATATTACAGAAGGCGGTGCCACCGATAATTACACAGTAGTATTAAACAGTCAGCCCACATCTAATGTCACAATTAACATCAACCCTGACAGTCAAAGTACCAGTAGTTCTAGCAGTCTCACCTTCACTTCCGCTAACTGGAATACACCACAAACAGTCACAGTCACAGCCGTAGATGATAGCCTAGCTGAAGGGACTCATACTAGCATCATTAGTTACGCAGCAAGTAGCACCGATAGTAATTATAATGCGATTGCCATTACCCCGGTAACAGCCAATATTACTGATAACGATACTGCCAGTGTCAACATCACACAATCGGCAGGTAGCACAGATATCACCGAAGGCGGTGTCACCGATAATTACACAGTAGTATTAAACAGTCAGCCCACATCTAATGTCACAATTAACATCAACCCTGACAGTCAAAGTACAAGTAGCGCCAGTACCTTAACTTTCACTTCAGCTAACTGGAATGTACCGCAGACAGTCACAGTCACAGCCGTAAATGATAATCTAGTTGAAGGCAATCATACTAGCACGATTAATTACACATCAACTAGCACCGATACTAACTACAATGCTATTAGTATTGCCTCGATTACTGCCAATATTACTGATAACGATGTAGCCCCAAATCCTACAGTTAACTTATCAGTCAGCAGTAATGTAGGTAATGAAGCTGGTACCACCGCAATTACCGTTACCGCTACAACTTCTAGTGCCGTTTCTAGCAACCAAAAGGTTAACTTAGGTATTTCAGGAACTAACATCACCACGGGAGATTACAACCTCGGCGATACTAGCATTACCATTCCTAGCGGACAAACTACGGGAATTACCACCTTTACTATAATTGATGATGCTTTAGTCGAAGGCACAGAAACCGCCACATTAACTATTAGTAATCCGACCTCTGGCATTACATTAGGCAGCACCACTTTCCAAGATATTGTTATTACTGATAACGATACACCAACGCCAACACCAACACCAACGCCATCGGTAACTCCAACACCAACGCCAACACCGACACCAACACCATCGGTAACTCCAACACCGACACCAACACCGACACCAACGCCATCGGTAACTCCAACACCGACACCAACGCCATCGGTAACTCCAACAACGACACCAACGCCATCGGTAACTCCAACACCAACACCATCAGTAACTCCAACACCAATTCCGACACCAACGCCATCGGTAACTCCAACACCAACGCCAACACCATCGGTAACTCCAACACCAACACCAACACCATCGGTAACTCCAACACCAACGCCAACGCCATCGGTAACACCCACACCATCGTTAACGCCAACGCCAACGCCATCGGTAACACCCACACCCACACCAATAACTAATAACATTCCCAACGATGATTGCATCTGCGACGATATTGTTTATCCCAACTTAAACCAACCGAATTTAGTTGAAAACACCATACTCGGTGTATCGGCAATTCAAATAGGCACTGCCCAAAACGATGAATTATTGGGCAGCAACACTGGCAATATATTCGATGCCAAATCAGGGGATGACAACTTATATGGTGGCGACGGACGCGACATCCTCAACGGCAACACAGGCAATGATTTTATCAGCGGTGGTAGTGGCGATGACATCCTATTTGGAGATGAAAATAATGACATTATTATTGGCGACTTGGGCAACGATTTAATCTTTGGAGGCAAAGGCAATGACTCCATAAATAGCCGCGAAGGTAATGACATCGTTTATGGCAAGAGAAATGATGACTTCATCGATGGTGGCAAGGATAATGACACCTTATTTTCAGGCAAAGGAAATGACATCGTACTTGGTAGTCAAGGTGATGACTACCTGTTTGGGAACCAGGGATCGGATACTATCTGCGGCGGTGAAGGTAATGATTTCATCAGCGGTAACGAAGCAGCAGATATCTTGGGAGGATGTGAAGGAAATGATACGATTTACGGAGGCGAAGACAACGATACTCTCACTGGTTGTCAAGGTGATGATCTTCTTTACGGAGACTTGGGCAATGATAGTTTGATTGGCGGTAGCGGTAACGATATCTTTGTCTTAAAAGCCGATCGAGGATTTGACACGATCGCTGATTTTACCGTGGGTCAAGATTCGATCGCACTAAGCGGAGGTTTGAGCTTTAGCCAGTTAGCAATCACTCAAAATACTCAGGGAACTCTCATCAAGAATCTCTTGACAGGGGAAGAGTTAGGCGTGATGATTGGAGTGAGTGCTAATTTGATAACAGCCGCTAATTTCCGGTTGATTTAGGAAAAAATGAAAAGTACGATCGCCCATTCGATCAAATAAGGGCGATCGCACTTCTACCAATTTTAAAAGGTCTAGCAAAAATTTAACGATTATTCATACTTTCGGCCGCGCCACTGAGTAGGCTGATTTAAAGCAGAAATTAGAATACGCAAAAACGCCAGCGGATCGGCTAAAGGTGACAGCCAAAACAGCCATTTACCAGATGCCCCAGTTGTATCGTAGGAAGGGGCGATCGCAAAACACAAAGCCGATCGCACTGCCACCAAAAATACATTCAATCCCAACAGCCAAAAGTGCGGAAATACACCAACCGACGGCAGCGAACCAAACAGCAAATAGCACAACACAATCGGCACCGGCAAACCTTGAACTGCCAGCAACAGCCACAAATCGCCCCAGATTTGACCGCTTGAAGCAGCATCTTTCAAATCCAGCGATCGACCCCATTCATTCCAAGTCTCGATCGCCCCCTCATACATCCGCACCTTCAACACTTTTGCCCCATCCAAAAAGCCCACCTTAAAGCCCTTAGCAGCCGCATAGCGAGCCAGAGTCACATCATCGCAAAAAGAACCCCTCGCGACCTCATAGCCCCCTAAAGCCACCAAAACCTCGCGCTTGCAGAGGAAACACTGACCGTTCGCCATCACCCGTTCCGGCACATCCCCGCCAGTCCCCGTCGGCCCGAACCGATAAACCAAAGTCATTAACAAAGCAGGTTGCAGCCACAACTCCCCCGGATACTTGAGGATAAACTGCGGCGAGAGCGAAATCAAATCGTAATTTCCAGCCGCCGCCGTTTTGAGTAAACTCGCAATCAAGCCCGGATGCGGCACAGTATCGGCATCTATCCCCAAAATCCACTCGCACTTCTCGGAACTTGCCAAAAAACCTGCATTCAGCGCCCAGGGACGCCCTACCCAACCCGCCGGCAGCGGATCGTCGTTAATCAAGCGAAACCGGGGGTCTTTTTCTGCCGCAGCTTTGACTAAATCTCCGGTTCCGTCTACCGAATAGCTGTCAACCACGATCGCTTCTCGGAGTTCGTAACTTTGGCTGGTTAATCCTTCCAAACAAGGCGAAATTCGATCGGCTTCGTTCAAAGTCGGCACCACCGCAGTACAAGCCCCTAACAAGTCCAGCGTCGGCGATTCCGGTTCCAGGGGCGGAATGCGCGACGGGCCTTTAATCAAACGCGACATCAGAAGGGCTGCGGCGGGCAATTGCAGCAGCAAAAGTGCGACAGGGATGATAGTTGTCAGCGGTTGGGAGAACAGGTGAGGGGCGATCGGGAAAACCATACTATTGAAGAATTGAATAATTGAAGAATTGGGAATGACTGAGGGGATATGGGTTGGGAGCTTATTTACAGATCATTTTTTTGGTAACTGATGTCAATTTAAAAAATTTATTATATTTTGGTCTCAAACATATTACAGGAATTGGGAATAATATCAATTCCGGTTGCACTCATACATGATATAGAGGACACGGCAATGCCGTGTCCCTACCGAAAATAATATTGTAGGGACACGGCACTGCCGTGTCCTAATTTTGGCTAATAATATCAATTCCGGTTGCACTCATACATGATATAGAGGACACGGCAATGCCGTGTCCCTACCGAAAATAATATTGTAGGGACACGGCACTGCCGTGTCCTAATTTTGGCTAATAATTCCGATGCTACCGGAAACCCTATGAAAAAATCGCCGCTGAAAAACCCGGTTTCTACAAGAAACCGGGTTTTTCAACTAGCTCAAAAATTAGTGTAAGTTTTTGCTAAATCAGCCGGGTTGCTCGCTAGCGACTTACTTGCGCAAAACGCCCACGGGCTGAGGTGGAATTTCAGCCGCGAGCACAGATGTATCCAAAGACGGCATTGTTTCTGTTACGTAACCTGCTGCGGGTTTAGCGATCCAGCTTAACGCGATCGCCGGAACTACGCCCAGAAGCACCGCTAGCGATGTCGGGAACCAGAACCGAGAATCCAACGAAGTTACAGTGATAATTGCTCCGAAAGCAAAGTTGACCAAATAAACAATTAAGGGCAAACCCAATTCCGATCGCTCTAATTTAATCGGTGTTTTTCTCCACAAGAAAGCTGCTACAGACATAAATAGCGCCCCCGTACCCATCCAGCCAGCCAAATTGCGGTAAGGCATCCCAAAGAAAGCGCCAAGTTCCTCAAACTCCCAAAAAGGCACAGAAGTTTGACTCATCGCCGGATCTAGTACAAAATCCCAAGCTGTTAGCAGCAAAGCACCGAGGGCGATCGCCCCTATTTGGCGCACCCAGTTGAGCTTACCTTTACCAACCGCTACTCCAGCGCGAGCAATTAAATAGGAAACCAGTCCCAGATAAAACCACGAGAGGGGAATTGTAAACGGAACCAGCCCTGCAATTTTGTAGCCCAAACCGCTCAAATAATGGTAGTTGCCGAAGGGAAAACCCGTACTCGTTCCCAACAACTCGCTACTCAAGGACAAAAACACAGAAGGCAGTAAAAAAGCCAGAGTTGCACCTAAACCCAATGTCCGCAAGGAATAGAGAGCAACTGCTGCTGCACCAAAAATGATATAAACTACTCCACCCCCAGCCATCCCCCACTGGAATAGAGTTTGCCCTGCTGGTGGCAAACTCATCACCAATTCGGGACGGGGTAAAATCAGCAGCAACCCTGCCAATCCAAAAGCCATTGACAAGACGTGGGCAATCAGGCAAAAGCGCTCAGCAATCAAAAGTTGCTTCATGGGACTCCTCGAAAAAATATTAGATGCGGAAAGCACTCGTTAACAGTTTACAATCTTTAACAAAAAACCAACTGCATTTCAGTCAGTTGTCAGTTGACTGTTGGCAGTTGACTGTTGACTGTTGGCAGTTGACTGTTGACTGTTGACTGTTGACTGTTGGCAGTTGACTGTTGACTGTTGACTGTTGACTGTTGACTGTTGACTGTTGACTGTTGACTGCAAGCCCGATGCCCGATGCCCAATTCCCAATTCCCCATTTCCGATCTTAAATTACTGCCAATTCCCCACCAGTACGAAAGGCGCCCAGAAATAGGGGTTTTGATAATCTGGGTTTTTCAGCAGCGTTAATTGAGCGTTGCGGAGGGCTTCAGCTTTGCTGATTTTAGACAAAGCAAGTTGACGGTAAAATTCAGTCATAAAAATAGCTGTAGATTCGTCGTTGACTCGCCAAAGGGTGGCGGCGGTGCTGCGGGCACCCGATCGAATGGCGGCCCCGGCCAAACCCAAAGCCGCGCGGTTATCGCCCGAAGCAGTTTCGCAAGCACTCAAAACCAAAAGTTCGATCGCCTGTTGTTTCTCCCCAGTGCGGGCTCGCAGCAGTCGATCGAACTCCTTAACATTCACTTTCTGATCCCAAGTCACAATAAAAGTATCCGCCGCATTCGAGCTAAACTGACCGTGAGTTGCCAAATGGACGATCGGGTAAGACGCCGCTTTAATTCGATCGTGCAACCGCCCGCTGACAAAATCTTCATTCAGCAGCGAACTCGCCGGCATCTCGGTTGCAATTTGTTCAACTTCCTCCTTCACCCCCGGCAAAGCCGAGAAGCCTTGACGCGCTTCCGAAAGGGCAGCGGTGAGCACTTTTAACTTGACTTTGTTCAGGGGTTTCGGTGCCAGCAATTGCAATCCCGGCGCCAAAGCAATACTGTATTTTTCTACCAAAAACTTTTCACCGTCGTGCAGCACCGCCATCGGCAGATTGCGCAAGTAACCGTCGAGCACAAATACCAGGGTTTTAATCCCGCTGGCGGTCAAATCCGCTTCCGCAGGGCGGATTAACCAGTCATAAACCTGTTCGACGGGAGGCCTCCTGTCGCGGGGGAAAGCAGCAGGCCTGATGACATTTTTAGCTTGTCTGAAAGCAGTTTCCAACTCGGCTTGAGACTTCTTAGTAGTGTAGCGGCGCAGGGGTTTGCCGGGAATTGACAAAATTACCTCCAAACGATCGCTCAAAATAATCGGATAAATCACCGCCGCTGTCGGATCGATTTCCTCGATCGACTTTGGTTTAGCATCAGCGCAAGCATCCCGAAAAAAGTTGTCCAATTCCGCCAACTGCAAAGATTCCACCGTTTGGCGCGCCTGTTTCAATTTAGCTTGACTGGGCGATTCCTCTTGCAAAAGCAGGCCGACTAATTCCCGATAAACCGGTTCGGCGCTTTCCCGAAACGAAAATTGCACTTCGGGATTGACTGTTACCAAATCGCCCCGCAGAGAAGACAGTAGATTCACAGCTTGAGTATATTGAACGATCGCCCCTTCTGTATTTCCCTGAGCTTTCCGAATCCGTCCAAGTTGCCAAAACAATTGATAGGCAATATCGGGAGATTCAAACGCAGGTGCTAAACTCAAAGCCTGATTTGTTAGAGTTTCCGCCTGCTGATTCTGCTGCTGGATTTCGTACAGCTTGCCCCGAGATCCCAGAATGTAAGCTTGTATCCGTTTGTCGCCCAAACTGTTTGCTGGTTCCAGAGCTCGATCGAGCATTTTGTCAATATCGCTTAAACTCAAAGTTTCCGCAGGCGACTGAGCTAATTTCATCAAGCTTTGAGCAAGGTTAATTTGAGCGTAAAGTCCGGCGCGGTTCGACCCAAATCGATCGGTTTGAGGTTCGAGAGAACGCCACAAAACCTCTGCCTCCGACCAATTTTTGCGATCGACTAAAAGACTTAATTGGTTTAACTTCGCTTGAATTTGTAGGGGCGATGTCGTCGCCGTCGCCCCAGCCGATCGAGCATAATACTCTAGGGCAGAGCGTTCCAAATCAGCGCGCTGTTTGGGTCTCAAACCCGGTTTATTGCTTTTAGCCCGTACCGTATTGCCCAGATTGAGATAAATTGCAGCCTCTTCTGGCCGGGCACCTAATTTTTGGGCTGCTTCCAGTCCCGCTGACAGCAAATCCTCGGAACGTTCGAGTTGTCCCAAAACCCGCAGCACTCGCCCTAAAGCATGAATCGCCCGGACTTGTTCGAGAGAAACAGGCTGATTTTTCAAAGTTTCCAAACCCGCTGTCGAAACTTCGCAAGTTTGGTTTTCCAGCTTGAAAGAAGCTAACAGAATTTTGCAAGCTCTGGGGTAAAGTCCGAGAGTTTCCCAAGCCCGACTTTGATTAATTTGAACTTGAAAAAGTTGGTTTTGGCGATCGAGTTGCTCGAATATTTTAGCGCTTGAGTCGAAGTTGTCGATCGCATCTTGAGTCCGCCCCCGTTCGAGTTGCAACTGTGCTTGAATGTTGAGAGTTTCAGCCAAAATCCGCTGCTGTTCGGGAGTTTTGGCTTGTGTTCGCACAGCCGACAAACTCGAATTTACAGCTTTTTCTGCTTCTTCCCAAAGCGCCAATTGCCCGTAGGTGGCAGCTAAATTGCTCAAAGCTGTGGCGCGATCGAGATTTTCGCCTTTTGCCTCAAACGCCGCCGCCGCTTGCTGCAACAGCGGTACAGCTTCCGAAAAACGTTCTTCTCGGTACAGAGTTCGAGCTTGTCGGACAAGCTGCACCGCTTGTGGTGGATTAACCTGAGCAATTCCGGGAGGAATCGCAACGGATAGCAGACAGGAAATCACAAATAACAGAATTACTTGTCGGAGCGATCGGGTAAACTTCATAGTTAGAAAATAAAATTACAACTGCAGACACACATACTAATTAACCCAAATACATCTTATCCTTTATCTGCGTTAATCCCCGTTAATCCGCCTACATCTGCGGTTTAAAAAAACTAATTTTAACGGGGTACACAAACAGAATTCTGCCGAGGATTGCGAGAGTCAGCACCATTACCCGGATTATATCCAACAAGCGTAACTTCTCCTTTCGCATTCACCACCCAACCTTGCGCCGCCACAACTTCCCGATCGGGGATTTCCCCTTCTTGCTTCTTCCCTCGATCGGTTACATCGGTTAAATCCTCTACATTGCTCATTGCATTTCTTCCTGCCTCTTCCACCCAAGAAAACGGCGCTGCAGCGCTGCTGAGGGCATCATTAGGACTTGGTGGCACTCCTCCTTTCCCAGTGACGGTAAATGCGCTATCGGCCCCTTGCGTGCAGGGATTTGCCGCAATTAAAGCAGCCGAATCGACAACATTTTGCGGCAGTTCCACTAAACCTTGAGCAGGATTCACTCCAGAAGCACTAAATGTCACCGCCCCTTGTAAAGCGGGGCCAGACTGTTGAGAAATCGCGGCGATATCGCTAGTAGGAAGTAAAGAAGTTGGATTTACTTGTAAAGCTGCAAATTCAGCATCAGTTAATCCTAAACGACTTATTGCTTGTTCGCGGGTAACGGCTGTAAAACCAAAGATATTTGGTACATTCACTGTAACTTGACCGCCTCTAGCTGTGCGAGCATTAGCTGTAAGATCGCTATTTTCTCCTGGGATGGCCACAAAAATATCGCTATTAATTTTGATATTTCCACCATCAGAAATACCTGCATCGGTGGTAATTCTGCTGCCGTGTCGCAACTGAATGGATCGCGATCGGAGGTTAATATTTGCCCCAGTACCGGAGACAGTTGTGCCATTAATGCTGCCTTTGTTATCAAGGGCGATCGAGTCGGCTATAACGGTGAGAGTACCAGCGTTCCCTATTCCCAGCGCCCGGACACCGACCGTTGCCCCATCCCGAACCATCAATCGATCGACATTTAAATTGATCGAGCCCGCATTTCCCGTAGCGTTGGGAAGGGGAACACCAAATATATTGCCCCCCGAAGCGTTAATTTGACTAATAAATCGACGGTTAAGAGCCGTGCCAAAGACTTCTATGCTAGAGGCATTAATCGTGAGATTGCCTGCATTTCCAGAACCCCCAGAACTCACATAAATTCCCCCCCCATCCCGCACAGTCAGAGCAGGCGTAGAAATGTTAAGATTGCCTCCCTGATTAGGGCTACTGGTTTCACTGGCGAGGAAACTGGTAATCACACCTCCATTTGCCAAAACTCCAGAGATGCCTGCCACTTCTATCGACTCAGAAGCCCGAATTGTCAAATCTCCAGCCAGCCCTCCAGAAGAAATGATAGTTGTGCCAATAATCCCACCACTACCTACAGTAATTCCGGCTCCTTCGGCAACATTCAACCGCTTGGTGTCGATCGTAATATCCCCGGCTCTGCCTTTCCCATTGGCATCTAAAGAACTGGAAGCAATCAGAGTTTGGATTGCAGTTCCAGGGAGACTCCTTAAGACTTCTACTGATTCAGCAGCTTTAATCGTGATATTCCCTGATGGTTGCTCGCTCCTGGTGAGACTGGTGAGAATCGCACCATCGCGCACAGTTAACTGTTCTCCCGTAAAGGAGATATTTCCTCCTATGCCGTTACTACCCTGCTCTGTCCCACTGAAGATCCCAGAACCAGCTAGATCGAATACATTGGCGCGGATGGTGATATTGCCCCCATTGCCTCCACCCAAAAAAGTCGTAGTAATGGCTGTTACCCCATCGCGCACCAACAAGCGTCCGGTATCGATCGTGATGTTTCCACTCGCTCCTGCGTTACCAGTGGCAGTTTGCAGAACAATATGCGGTTCAAAAGGATCTAACGTTCCCAATGTCATAACTTTACTGAGAGCCTGTTGATAGCTGTCAAATCCAATCCCGATCGTTTCTACTGAGTCAGTAGCGCGGATGTTGATATCGCCCCCCGTCCCCTCTCCCAGAACCAAGGTGGATATTTGCGACCCTCTATCTACTAGCAACTGTTGGGCATTGATGTCAATCCCTCTACCATCAATATTTCCTAGTGTCAGACCATAAATTCGCGAACCGCTGATGGTGACATTTCCACCCCTAATATCTACTTTGCCACCTCCTAATCCGCTGGTATTTATAAATGCACCGTTCATTTCAATATTACCGAAATTCTGAATATTACTGTAGTTTAAATTCAGACCTAAAGCTGTTGGTTCAAATTGAACTAAACCTGGACTTTTCACACTTCCCAGCAATATTTGTCCGGTATAAGCTGTTAAGTTTCCTCCTTGTAGTTGAATGTCACCGCCAACTAATGCTAAAGTTTGACCGGCATCTACTGCTAAACCGAGTTTATTAGAAACAGGAATTTCTACGGGTAATGGTGGTAAGGTTGGGGTGGGGCCAATTGCTTGGGAAGAGTTGACAATTGTACCGGGATTGTCTCGAAATCTCAAACCCACAGGAATATTAATCGCTAACAATGGCACTGCATTAGAATTAGCTGCACTAAATTCAAAGCCCTTATCAAAAAGAATTCCGCTACCAGTTGAACCGATAAATGAGCCGCGCAAATCTAACCGAGCATTGGGGCCAAAGACAATCCCTTTTGGGTTAATTAAAAACAAGTTACTGTTTCCCAAAACTCCCAGAGTTCCTAAAATATTAGAAGGGTTGCCACCAGTAACGCGGGTGAATATGTTGGTGATTCCGCTGGGATTGTCAAAATAAGCTCCCCGCCCTTGACGGATGTTAAATTCGCGCAAGCTGTGAAAGAGGTTAACGCCACGAGTTGCACCGCCAGTGATTCTATCTGAGGGTAAGTTGTTGATAGTATCGGGAACAGTCCGCGAACTTTCCGCGCCCAGGGAATTATCGGGGATAATTTGAGCGATCGCAGGGAAAGGAAACAGCAGTAATAATGCAAAAAATAGGGCGCAAGATTGGCGGAGCATCTTTTAAGTCTGGTTAATTTAGTATTAGGCAAATAGCGACGGGTTAGCTAAAACCTGAAGAGTATCTATCGAGGTACGCAAACACCCGTCGATTTCGGACTGCGAAGAGATGCACCACCACGTGAATTATACGCTAACAGCGTTACTTCTCCTCGATCGTCCATTACCCAACCTTGAGCGGGAATAATTTCTGTTGGTCCAATTTCTATGGATGCTCTTTGACCTTCTACTTGCTGACTTCCACCTATCGCTGGTTCCACCCAAGGAAACGGCGCTGCTGCGCTGCTGAGGGCATCATTAGGACTCGGTGGCACTCCTCCTTTCCCAGTAGCAGTAAACTCGCTCTCGACCCCTCGGATGCAGGGATTTGCAGCAATTAACGCAGCCGGATTTACCACATTTTGTGGCAGTTCCACTAAACCTTGAGCGGGATTCACCCCTGAAGCACTAAATGTTACAGTACCTTGCAAAGCCGGGCCGCTACTTTGGGAAATCGCCGCAATATCGCTGCTAGGAATTAGAGAAGTCGGACTTACTTGCAACGCTGCAAATTCAGCATCAGTCAGTCCTAAACTACTCCTGGCTTGTTCGCGGTTAATGCTTGTAAAGCCAAAGATATTTGGTACATTGACCGTAACTTGTCCGCCCCTAGCTGTGCGAGCATTAGCTGTAATATCACTATTATCTCGCGGTAAAGCTACCAAAATATCGCTATTAATTCTGATATTACCGCCCTCAGAAATACCTGCATCCGTGGTAATTCTACTGCCGCGCCGCAACTGAATGTCTTGCGCTTGAAGGTTAATATTTGCCCCCGTACCAGAGACAGTCGTGCCATCAATTACGCTTTTATTATCCAGGGCTATTGAGTTAGCTACAACGTTAATATTGCCAGCCCTACCTGTTCCTGAAGATTGAACATTAACCACTGCACTATCCCGAAGAATCAATTGACTAGCATTCAAATTCAACGAGCCTGCATTTCCGCTAGCAGTGGAATTGACAGCATTAAACGCCCTACCAGCCGAGGCCTCAATTCCACTCCTCAACCGACTGTTACTCCCAATACCTTGCACTTGTAAGCGATCGGCATTAATTGTAATATCTCCTGCATCTGCTATACCCAAAGAAGCCGCAGAAATAACGCCGCCATTCTGCACAGTTAATTTAGGTGTTGAGAGGCGGATATCTCCACCTCTACCAGAACTCGCAGTTTGAGTAACAAAAGAACTTGCTACATAGCCCGCATTCCCCAAAAATCTTGACTCGCCGCTCACTTCTATAGACTCGGAGGCTCTCACAGTTAAATTTCCTCCCGTCCCCCCACTTGTAGAAAACACGAGTTGGCCAAAAATCGCACCCGTCGTTAAACTAATTGTGGCTCCATTAGAAACACTCAGCCGCTTAGTGTCGATGCTAATATCCCCACCTTTTCCATTCGCATCAAAAGTATTCGTGCCGAGCCGAGTTTGCCCTAGACCTCCAGGAAGACTACCCGATAATTCCACAGATTCACTCGCTTTAATCGCGATATTCCCCGATGCTCCATCACTAAGGCTGAAGCTGGCAAAAGCACCGCCATCGCGCAGTATTAACCGTTGCGCTTCAACAGTGATGTTTCCGCCTTGACCAGTGCTTTGGTTCGTTGTTCCGTTATAGAGCGTTGAACTGACGAGATCGATGGTGTTGGCGCGGACAGTCAAAT
This sequence comes from Microcoleus pseudofavosus SVA1_A4, assembly GCF_036700565.1. Taxonomy (NCBI): domain Bacteria; kingdom Bacillati; phylum Cyanobacteriota; class Cyanophyceae; order Oscillatoriales; family Microcoleaceae; genus Microcoleus; species Microcoleus pseudofavosus. The sequence goes on along the minus strand of NZ_JAUBPE010000082.1, from coordinate 20,022 downwards.
TTCCGCCATTCCCAGCACCAAAGGTGGGGGCACCGCCCACTACCCCATTGCTCATCAACAGCCGTCCGGCTTCAATGTTAATATCTCCGGCTGCTCCACTGCCAATAGCGCTAGTGAACAGAACAATTTGCGAAATAAAGGGGTTGCCTGTTCCCGATGTCTGAAAATTTTCTGTAAGCTGCTGATAGCCCTCAATTCCCAACCCGATCATTTCTACAGAGTCAGTAGCGCGGATGTTGATATCGCTTCCTTTCCCCTCTCCCAGGGTGGTGGTGAAAATTTGCGCCCCCCCCTCTAATCGTAAGTTTTGGGCATTGATGTCAATGCCTCTGCCGTCCATATTTCCTAGTGTCAGTCCATAAATTCCTGAACCGTTAAGAGTGACATTTGAACCCCTGATGTCAACTTTCCCTCCTCCTAATCCGCTGGTATTGAGCGACGCACCGTTCATTTCAATATTGCCGAAGTTCTGAATATTACCATAGTTTAAATTCAGACCTAATGCGGTTGGTTCAAATTGCACTAAACCTGGACTTTTGATACTGCCCAGAAGGATTTGTCCGGTACTGGCGGTAGCGATTCCCCCGTTGAATTGGATATCTCCCCCTACTAGCGCTAAGGTTTGACCGGGGTCTACTGCTAAACCAATTTTATTAAAAATTGGTAATGGTAGGGGAAGGTCAGGCGGTGATGGGTTAGCAGCAATTGATTGGTTAATAATTGTACCAGAATTTTCTCGGAATCTCAAACCCACAGGAATATTAATCCCTAATAATGGCACTGCATTAGAATTGGCAGCGCTAAATTCAAAGCCCTTATCAAAGAGAACGCCGCTAGCTGTAGAACCGATAAATGAGCCGCGTAAATCTAACCTCGCATTGGGACCAAATACAATTCCTTTGGGATTAAGTAAAAATAAGTTAGCACTGCCTTGAACTCCCAACACGCCTAAAATATTGGAAGGATTGCCACCCGTAACGCGGGTGAAAATATTCGCAATCCCGTTAGGATTGGCAAAATATGTGCCGCGTCCTTCACCGACATTAAATTCTCGAAAACTGTGAAATAAATTGACCCCGCGAGTTGCACCGCCTTCTATTCTATCTGAGGGTAAATTGTTAATAGTTGCGGGTACTGTGCGCGAACTTTCTGCACCCAAGCTGCTGTCTGGGATAATTTGAGCGATCGCAGGGAAAGGAAACAGTAGTAAAAAAGCAAAAATTAGGGCTGAAGATTGGCGGGGCATACTTGGAATCCTGTTAATTTGGTATGAAAAAACGAGCGCGCAGATCAAACCTGAAGAGTACCTATCGAGGTACGCAAACACCCGTCGATTTCGGACTGCGAAGAGATGCACCACCACCCGAATTATACGCTAACAGCGTTACTTCTCCTCGATCGTCCATTACCCAACCTTGAGCGGGAATAATTTCTGTTGGCCCAACTGCTATGGATGCTTTTTCGCCTTCTACTTGCTGACTTCCACCTACGGCTGGTTCCACCCAAGGAAACGGCGCTGCTGCGCTGCTGAGGGCATCATTAGGACTCGGTGGCACTCCTCCTTTCCCAGTGACGGTAAACTCGCTCTCGGCCCCTTGGATGCAGGGATTTGCAGCAATTAACGTGCTGGGATCGACTACATTTTGCTCTAATTCTACTAACCCTTGAGCGGGATTTACCCCAGTAGTGCTAAACGTTACTGCTCCTTGTAATGCGGGGCCAGACTGTTGAGAAATAGCCGCAATATCGCTAGTAGGAAGTAAAGAAGTTGGATTGACTTGTAAAGCGGCAAATCCCGAATCAGTCAGTCCTAAACTACTTCTGGCTTGTTCCCGTGTCACCGTTGTAAAACCAAAAACATTCGGGACATTTACTGTAACTTGACCGCCCATAGCAGTACGACCATTAGCTGTAATATCGTTATTTTCATTGGGTAAAGTAGCCATAATATCGCTATTAATTCTGATATTTCCCCCGTCAGAAATTCCTGCATCCGTTGTAATTCTGCTGCCGCGCCGTAACTGGATATCTTGCGCCCTGATATTAATATTTCCTCCACCGCCAGATTCAGTTGTACCATCAATACTCGCTTTGTTATCCAAAGCAATTGAATCGGCTACAACATTAATATTTCCAGCCCTTCCCCTTCCTAAAGACTGAACACTAACCGTTGCTCCATCCCGGATACTCAATCGATTTACATTCAAATTTAATGAACCCGCGTTCCCCGTAGCGTTGGGATTGACAATAATAGAAAAGCTGCCAGCCGAAGCCTCAATTCTACTTGCGAAACGACCGTTACTCCCCGCACCTTTAAGTTCTATGCGATCGGCATCAATAGTAATATTTCCGGCATCTACTGCACCCAAAGAAGCCGCAGAAATAATTCCCCCATTCCGCAGAGCGAGCATCGGTGTAGAGAGGTGGATATCTCCACCCCGACCAGAACTTGAAGTTTGAGTAGCCAGAGCACTCGCTCCGAATCCTACATTTCTCAAAACTCCAGATACCTCGCTCACTTCGATAGACTCGGAAGCTCTCACAGTTAAATTTCCTCCTAGACCTCCATTTCTAGAAAACACGACTTGCCCAATAACCGCACCCGTTGATAAACTAATTGAGGCTCCATCAGAAACACTCAGCCGCTTAGTGTCGATGGTAATATCCCCGGATTTACCATTGCCATCAAAAGAGTTTGTACCGATACGAGTTTGCGCGGCACTTCCAGAAATACCCCCCGACAATTCTACAGATTCAGTTGTTTTAATCGTGATATTTCCTGATGCTCCATCGCTGCGGCTGATGCTAACTAAACCACCAGCATCGCGTATAATTAACCGTTGGCCCTCAATATTGATATTGCCGCCAGAGCCGGTACTTTTCTTAGTTGTTCCATTATTGATTGCTGAACTAACGAGCTCGAAGGTGTTAGCGCGGACAGTCAGATTTCCCCCATTTCCAGCACCCAGGGTGGCGGTACCGCCTACTACCCCATCACGCAACAGCAGCCGTCCGGTATCGATGTTAACCTCTCCTGAATTTCCACTGCCCAAAGTACCACTATTAATTACAATTTGGGGGTCAAAGGGGTTGATGGTTCCAGATAATATATATTGGGTATAAAATCGCTGATAGCCTCCTATTCCCAACCCAATCATTTCTACTGAGTCAGTAGCGCGGATATTCATATTACTCCCGTTTCCATCTCCCAAGGTTGAAGTAAGAATTTGCGCTCCTTTATCTACTCGTAAATTGTGAGCGTTGATGTCAATCCCTCTACCATCAATATTTCCCAATGTTAGGCTATAAATTCCCGAACTACTGACGGTGACATTTCCACCTGTGATGTAAATTTTCCCACCTCCTAATCCGCTGGTATTGATCGATGCACCGTTCATTTCAATATTACCGAAATTCTGAATATTACTGTAGTTTAAATTCAGTCCTAAAGCTGTTTGTTCAAATTGCAATAAACCTGGACTTTTCACACTTCCCAGCAATATTTGTCCGGTATAAGCTGTTAAATTTCCGCCTTGCAGTTGAATGTCACCGCCAATTAATGCTAAAGTTTGACCGGGGTCTACTGCTAAACCAAGTTTGTTAGAAACAGGAATTTCTACGGGCAATGGCGGTAAGGTTGGTGTGGGATCGATTGCTTGGGAAGAGTTGACAATTGTACCAGAATTTTCTCGAAATCTTAAACCCACAGGAATATTAATCGCTAACAATGGCACTGTATTAGCATCGGTCGCACTAAATTCAAAGCCATTATCAAAGAGAACGCCGCTACCAGTTGAACCGATAAATGAACCGCGCAAATCTAACCGAGCATTGGGGCCGAAGACAATCCCTTTTGGGTTAATTAAAAATAAGTTACCGTTTCCCAAAACTCCCAGAGTTCCTAAAATATTAGAAGGGTTGCCGCCCGTAACGCGGGTAAAGATGTTGGCAATTCCGCTGGGATTTTCAAAATATGCTCCCCGCCCTTGACGGATGTTAAATTCGCGCAAGCTGTGAAAGAGGTTAACGCCGCGAGTTGCACCGCCTTCTATTCTGTCGGATGGTAAGTTATTAATCGTGTCGGGAACTGTGCGCGAACTTTCTGTACCCAAGCTATTATCGGGGATAATTTGGGCGACGGCGGGGAAAGGACACAGCACTAAGAATGCAAAAAATAGGGCGGAAGATGGGCGCTGCATCTTTGAAGTCTGGTTAATTTAATTTTAGAAAAATAGCGAGGGATTAGCTAAAACCTGAAAAGTACCTATTGAGGTACGCAAACACCCGTCGGTTTCGGGCTGCGAATAGATGCACCACCACCAGAATTATACGCTACCAGCGTTACTTGTCCTCGATCGTCCATTACCCAACCTTGAGCGGGCATAATTTCTGTTGGTCGAATTTCTATGGATGCTCTTTGGCTTTCTATGTGCTGACTTAGACCTATCGCTGGTTCCACCCAAGGAAACGGCGATGGAGCGCTGCTGAGAACTTCATTAGGACTCGGTGGCAATCCCCCCCGTCCAGTCACAGTAAACTCGTTTTCGGCCCCTCGGATGCAGGGATTTGCGGCAATTAACGCAGCCGGATTCACCACATTTTGCGGCAGTTCCACTAAACCTTGAGCGGGATTCACTCCAAAAGAACTAAATGTTACCGCCCCTTGCAAAGCCGGGCCGCCACTTTGGGAAATCGCCGCGATGTCGCTGCTTGGAAGCAGAGATGTAGGACTTACTTGTAACGCTGCAAATTGGGCGTCATTGAGCCGCAACCTGCTTCTGACTTGTTCGCGACTCGCTGCTGTAAAGCCGAAGACATTGGGGACATCGATATTCACGCGGCCGCCGCCTGCTGTGCGGGCGTTGGCTGTAATGTCGCTGTTTTCTTGCGGGAGGGCGACAAGAATGTTGCTGTTGATGTTGATATTGCCGCCGTCAGAATTGCCCGCATCGGTGGTAATTCGGCTGTTGCGGTGCAATTGGATGTCTTGTGATTGCAGGTTAATATTTGCTCCTGTACCGGATACAGTCGTGCCGTCAATTCTTGCTTGGTTGTCAAGGCCGATCGAATTTGCGACAATATTGATATTACCAGCGCGCCCGGTTCCCGTTGCCTGCACCGTGACTGTAGCTCCATCTCTGACAATTAATCGATCGGCATTCAGATTCAACGAACCCGCATTTGCTGTAGCATTGGGATTAGTGCCAAATGTCTTGCCAACCGAAGCATCAATTGTACTGACAAACAGACCGTTATTTCCGCTGCCGCTGACGAAGATGCGATCGGCATTAACAGTAATATTCCCCACATCTCCAGCTCCCAAAGAACTCGTAGAAACTATCCCCCCATCCCGCACGGTTAGGCTGGGCGTCTCAATGCGAATATCCCCGCCCCGACTAGAGCTCAAAGTTCCAGAAGTCAGCGCACTAGCATTCTGAATTCCGCTGGTCAAAAGTTGAGAAATACCTGAAATTTCTACTGATTCAGTAGCCCTAACAGTTAAATTTCCAGCAGGCCCGCCCTCCTGAGAAAACAAAAACCTGCCAACTAAAACACCCGTTCCTAATGTAAACGCAGAACCCCCAGAGAGAGTCAACCGCTTGGTATCGACATTAATATTCCCCGCCCTGCCGTTAGAGCCGATACTCAGCGTGCTGACTCCGGTGGACACAACTGTTGTCGGCCCGCTGTTAGACAATTCTACTGATTCAGCAGCTTTAATGTTGATATTCCCCGACGGGCCGCTGCTGTAGCTTGTGGTACCGAGAAGAGAACCATCGCGCATAATTAATCTCGCGACATCAACACTAATGCTTCCTCCCGCACCGGTACTTTCTTTAGCTGTCCCGTTGTTAATTCCAGAACCCACCATCTCAAAAGTATTGGCGCGAATGATTAAATTTCCGCCATTTCCACCACCAAAAGCGATGCCGCTACCTACTACCCCATTGTTGAAGAGCAGGCGGCCGGTGTCGATCGTAATATTCCCCCCCGAACCAGCACCAGCACTAGCATTAAACAGCACAAATAGCGGGTCAAACGGGTCTGTTGTTCCCGATACCAAATATTTAATTGCAACCTGTTGATAGCCCTCAACTCCCAGCCCGCTCATTTCTACTGAATCAGCAGCGCGGAAATTGATATTGCCTCCTGCACCATCTCCTAGAGTCAAAGTAGAAAATTGCGATCCGTTTTCCACTCGCAACTTTTGAGCGCTGATATCGATACCTCTACCATCAATATTTCCCAGTGTCAGCGCATAAATTCTCGCACCGCTGAGGGCGACATTTCCACCTTTTAACTCTACTCTACCGCCACCAATTCCGCTGGTGTTGATCAGTGTTCCATCCGATATTTGAATATTGCCAAAGTTCTGAATATTGTCATAATTAACAGTTAAATTCCCCTGCTGTTGCTCGGCAGGAGTCTGTGCAAAATTAACTAAACCGGGACTGGCGACGCTACCGAGTAAAATTTGTCCGCCGCTGGCTGTTAAATTGCCGCCTTGGATTTGGATGTCGCCGCCAATCAGTGCTAAAGTTTGACCGGGGTCTACTGCTAAACCAACTCGATCGCTAATCGGGATTGGCACAGGAAAGGCTGGAAGATTTACTTTTCCTAAAGCCGTGGATTGGTTGACAATTGCACCGGGATTCTCCCGAAATCTTAAACCAGCGGGAATATTAACGGTTAACAGCGGGGATGTTTGCGGGTTTGTGCTGCTGAATTCCACCCCGTTATTAAACACAATACTGTCAGCACTTGAACCGATAAACGAACCGCGCAAATCTAACCGCGCATTCGGCCCGAATATAATTCCTTTCGGGTTAATTAAAAATAAATTGCCGTTTCCCAAAACTCCCAGAGTTCCTAAAATATTTGAGGGGTTTGGGCCCGTAACGCGGGTGAATATGTTGGTAATTCCGCTGGGATTTTCAAAATAAGCTCCCCGCCCTTCACTGATGTTAAATTCGCGCAAGCTGTGAAATAGGTTAACCCCACGAGTTGCGCCGCCAGTGATTCTATCTGAGGGTAAATTGTTGATAGTATCAGGAACGGTGCGCGAACTTTCCGGGCCCAAAGTGCCATCTGGGATGATTTGGGCGATCGCACCTGGGGGAAATAGCAACAGGAAAGCAAAGAGTAGGGAGTAACTTACGGGCGGGCAAGATGCCCAACCCCTACTCCCCACAATAAAATCTAATATTTGTGGAACAGGCATCTTGCCTGTTCTTGAGAATGGTGCAAATAGTAACGAGTAATGCAAGCGAGGCATAAAAACACTCTTTCCAGGATAAAGTTTATCAGTGTAATCTCATCTCGTTGCTCTAAATGTTTTGAATTTGGCTGCTGAGTACAAGTTGCTCGACAGTGATTTCTAGTTCAGGAAAAGTTTTAGAGATAATGCGGTCATTACCTCTAAAATTTTGAACTAAATAAGTGCCATTTTCCAAAGAGTAAACGAAAACTGTGGGAATTTTGGGATTTCCTAGATAAGCCCTAGAAGCGATCGCTAAATAGTCCACAATCCAATACTCACAAATACCGAGGCGTTGATACTCATCTAGTTTATCCACATAGTCGTCTTCCCAGTTAGTTGAGGTAACTTCTACTGCTAATTGGATAGGTTCGGTAAGGGCTCCGTAGCCACGTACATTGCTGTTCCATACAGATGCCTTAACCACGCCAACATCAGGATTTCTGCCTTGTTCTTGTCCTGAAGCTGTTACAGTTCTCAAAACTATATCTTTGTCAACGATATAGTCAAGCCCCAAGCGCCTGATTTCATCGTTAAAGCCAAATACTAGAAATCGTGCCACATTTTTATGAGCTCTGATTGCTTCCACTTTGACAATCTCTCCATTTATAAGTTCGTAGATGCCCGATCCGTCTGGGTACTTTTCGAGAAAATCTGCAAATGTTAGTTTAGTTTTTGTCTGAACCATAAGACAAGCCCTCTTGTGTTAACTAGGTTAGGATTTATATCGTTTCCGGTTCCATCATAATTATATATTTGGATCGTATCAGTGCGATCGTCCCAATGTTCGATCGGCTCTCGGCTCTCTTTCACCCCTAAAGTGGACTTTTCCCAAATATAATAAAGATAGCTTTTTTCAGTGCGACGGCTGAGGAAATCTGTTTCTGTTTAAATATGTGTGCAGAATATGCGTCCAAATGTTGACTCTCAGAAGATAGAACGATTGATGCAAGTCTTGGGTAGAGAAGCTCAGGGTTCAGGCTGCATTTATTTTACGGGTGGTGCTAGTGCCCTACTGATTGGATGGCGGAGTTCCACAGTTGATATCGATATTCGTCTAGATCCTGAACCCCCAGGCATCTTTCAAGCGATAGCCAACATCAAACAAGAATTGAACATTAATATTGAACTAGCTTCCCCACAGGATTTCTTACCTCCACTTCCGGGCTGGCGTGACAGGAGCATCTTTATTGGCAAACACGGTCAAATCTCGTTTTATCACTATGACTTCACAGCCCAAGCGCTCTCCAAACTATCCAGGGGATTTGACCGTGACATTAAAGATGTTCAAGCCATGTACGAACAGAAATTATTTTCCTTAGAAGAACTGCATGATAACTTTGAAGCCATTGCACCCGAATTAATACGATTCCCCTCTCTTAATCCTGATGTGCTTAGAAGCAAAGTTGAGAACTTCATCGAACGTTTTGAAGGTAACTCAGAGGAGGAACAGTCATGAGCTTGAATGAGTTGCCGGGAGCGGAGCTAATTCTACCTGGATTGGACGATCTTCATCATGGTAAGACGAATACAGTTGGGTCATTGTTAGTCGCGATCGCAGCAACGCGCCTAGCCGAAGCCGGCTTAGATGTTCCTAAAGATCGTCTAGCAGCAGAGCCAGAACTGACCCTGTATGCTCTTCTTGAAGATGAACGGGATGATGCCTACCTCTATTACAATGCTTTGCTGAATCGCCTGAATAGCTTTTGCAACGCACTTGAACTTCGTTATATGTATAAGCTATGAGAATTGGATTACGCGAGTTCAAAAAACTTTTGCGCGATCGTATTAAAAACAAGATTGACAACCTTGCCAGATCCGCAGCCCTAGGCTAAGATTTGGCAAAGGTCGAGAACACAATTCACGTTCGAGATGTGGGTAAGAAAGCAACGATCGACCCAATAGTTTGGGATTATGCAAAAGACAATAATTTGATTATTGTCTCGAAAGACGGGGATATGCACGATCTGAGCTTAGTATTTGGGAATCCACCAAAAGTTATTTGGCTTCGCCTGGGAAACTCTTCGACATTGCAATTTGAAAATTTGCTACGTCGGGATTTTAGCGCGATCGAGTTATTTTATGAAGACGAGACTTTATCGCTGCTTGCTTTATCATAATTGTACCGCAACTGTAATACAATTATAAGTTAGCTTGCTGGGTTGGCAGTATGGTGGCGGATGACAACCCAACTACGAGAGTTGAAACAAAACAGAGAACCACCCCGTTAAGTAGTTCCCTGAATATATGTGCCACAAATTATGAGACAGACCTATGTTCCAACAGCCGTAGAAAAAATTTCAGCAATAGGCGGAGGTAATGGAAGCGATTCGTTAATATTAAGGTCTATTCCATGTGCGATGTTGTATTCTCGCTGAATATCAGCAATTTCCTCTTCATTCATCTTGTCAGCGGCGATTAAGTAATGAATCAGCTTACCTCCCTGTACTGGTGGCTGTTCTCCCCTAAGCATAGAACCGCTGGGAGCTACAAGAAAATTTGTCCAGATTTCTGATGACATTTGCCAATCTATTTTGCTGGCTCGTCGCACTGCCTCGCGCAGCGCCAATCGATTGTCGCGTGTTGCTGCAATTAGTCCTCTAAATAAAGCTAGTTGACCAACTGGTTTGAATAAGAGCGAGTAGGGTTGATCATCCTTTCGCATTTGAGGTATGCGACTGCTATCTTCAAGGGCTTCCTTATAGGGTTGTAAACCGTCTAATACAACGTTCCAAAATTCTTCAACTATTTCGTAGCACTGATTTAATTCTTCTTCCGATGGGCGATTATTAGGGTCAAGTGCTACATTCTCGCCTTTAAGAATAAGCTTAACGGTCTCATACACAGCACTAATTGTCGTCAGCTTTGTGCTTCTCACCGCAAGCGCACTGCTCTTCCATTCAACAATTACATCGCTGCTTCCACGCACTTTAACACCCAAAGGCGCTCCTTCACTTAATAATTTGCGAGCAATGATGGCGCTACGGTCGTCTTCACTTGTAATAATATTGTCGCCTCTGCTGGTTGGTTTTGCGTAGCGATTAACCTTATTAAATATCCGACGCGTTTTCTCATTGCTTTCATGCTGAATAAAAATGACGCAGACATCATCATTTGGCACATCCTCGCGGCATGATCCAATCACCTCACCCTTTATTACCTTCTCAAGAGCTAGAAGGCGATGCTGTCCATCAAGCATGATGAGGGAACCACCATTTATTGTAAGGACACCAATATTATCTGAGACTGATTGATAAGCGCGTGGAGCTTTATTAGATACCCAGTCTCGTAGACTGTCAAAGTAAATTTCCCCCTTGTAGACCAATACAACCATTGCACCAAAGAACCGATCCTCGGACTCTGCTATGTAGGGAGCAATCTGCTCCTTAACTCGTTTGAGGTCTGGGTCGCGCTGTATCCGCTCTTCAATGCTCATTGTTGTCCACTCATCAAGTTCGCTAGCCGACCGTACTCCTTGTACTAGGTCACGAACTTTCATCGTTGCCTGATAGAAGTCAGTGTTGCCCAAATGTCCTTTTACGCCTGGAATGACTAAAGCCATAAAGCCTCTGCTGTGAATATAAGTGGAACAATGTAGTATATTGTTACAAACAATTGGTTTGTTATCCTGTACATTAGCTATGTTTTCACAAACAAACTGGATTGTCAAGAGATTATTAGGTATGTTTTCACAAACAGACCTTTGGATAGGCTATTTTGCTATAGCCCTAGCGTCCGGTTGCGGCATCCCACAGTTTAATCGGGCGATCGAGGCCGCCACTTAATAAAATTTGACCGTCAGCGCTAAAGATGAAAGTGTTGGGCGAAGCGAAGCGAAGCCTTCGATCGCACTCAACCCAACCTACAATTTAAAACGCAAAATAATTGATTCTAAAGTAGATGCCTTTTTCCTGCAAAGTTCGATCGCCCGATCGAGCATTTATCAAAGGAATACCGTAGTCGAGACGCACATTCAACCGATCGCCCATCTGCCAAACCAGCCCCAAACCCGCACCCAGCAGTTTGTCCGAGTCGGGATTCGGCTTTTCCTCCGAATGGTTCCACCCTACCCCAAAATCGATAAACGGAGCGACTTGCAACAATCCTTGGACTTCCGGGACACGCCAAACCGGTATTCGCACCTCCGCAGAGGCGATCGCACCGCTATCAGTTAACAGCAAATCTTGGCGGTATCCGCGCACGCTTTGAACGCCGCCGATCCCAATTTGTTCGAGGGAAAGCAGGGGGCGATCGGCTAATTGAATGTCAGAACGCACTATCAGCAAGGTTTCTGGTGCTAGCAGCCGCACGTACTGGGCTTGTCCGCGCCACGCCAGAAAGCGGCTGTCGGGCCCGCTATCGTTCGCAGTAGCGCCCAAAAAATTGGTGCCGAGAGAAAACTGCGATCGCGCCGCGAACACTTGTCTGGAACTCCGCTGCACGTATTCTTGAAAAAAGCGCACAGCCGAAACCCGCGTTTCCCCGCGATCGTTTGCTCCCGCCGACAGCGCAAATGGTTCCCCCGACAGGAATGTGTCGCTTTCTTGCCGCGAAAAACTCACTCCCAAAGCCAAAGTGCGATCGGGCTTTTCGACAATCGGCTGGCGGTAAGTTAATTCGTAAGTCCGCGATTTTCCCTCGATTTGGGCAGCATCGAAGGGTTCCTCGATAATGTTGGTGCTAGCAGCACTCGCAGCGAATCCAATCGTGCCGTTGCGCGCGTTGACGGGGACTGTGTAGCTGCCGTTGAATTCGTTGCTGCCGTCGGTGTTAGCATAAGATACCTCTAATCCGTCGCCCAAACCGAGCAAATTAGCTTGATTGATGCGAACACCGCGCCGAAAACTGCCGACGCTGGGCGATCGGTTGTTGTCTGCGAACACTTCAGCGCTAAAGCTGTCTGCTTCTTTGACGCGCACTTCTAAACGGCTGTTTTCCGGGCGGCTTCCGGCTTGGAGTTCGGCGGAAATATTGGCAATTAAGGGGTCGAGTTGCAGCAGTTGCAAGGCTTCCAGCAAGCGAGATCGGTTGAGGGGGCGTCTGGTGGCGCGATCGAGGCGCGATCGCACGTAATTTGAATTTAAGCGCCTGTTTCCAGTAATCACAATTTCATCTAATCCGCCTTCTACAATCCGAATTGTCACCACACCTCCCGATCTGGGAAAGGTTTGGTTGGCGGGAATTACAGCGCCGGAATTGATGTATCCTGCCGCCACGTATTTTTGAGTGACGGCTGCTTCTGCTGCGATCAGTTCGGCAAAGGTGATTTCGCGCCCCGCAAACTCTTTAATAACTTCTGCGAGTTCGCGATCGCTAAAAGCTGTGTTGCCTTCAAATTCAAAGCGATCGACCTGAATTGTACCCGGAATCTCCGGCCTAGCATCGCCGGGAACTGGTGTTAGCGGCGTTGGTTGGAGGGGAGACGGCGCAGGCGGTTGCGGCGGCTCAGGAGCTGGTAATTCGGGTTCTCTGGGCAGAATAGGGTTGGGCAGTTGGCTGAGTTGGGAGTCGCCATCGATACCCAAATTGGTTTTTTTTATGCCAATATTTTCTTCTAGCTTTTGACCTGAGTTAAAAAGCTCGGTTTCTTGAGTTTTTGTGCTGAATCTGCGATCGGCTGAATTTGCCGCTTCCGACTCTAAGTCGGGGATTTCCGCAGGTGCCGATAATGGTAGAGTTGGCGACAGTGCCGATCGTTCGGACTCTGTGGATAACTGCGTTTCCTCGTCTTTTACGGGCAAGTCTTCGCGTTTGTCAAGATTGGTATTGTTGGGGGCTAAAGCTCGATCGCCTCCGCTGCTGACTGCTGCCAAATCCTCAACATTTGAGGTCAAAATTTCCACTGTGCTAGCGGATGTTTTCGCTGGTTTTCCCAACAAAACCAACCCAAAGATTCCCGCGAGTAAAAATAGTTTGTGCGATCGACAAGTCATAGGATATAATTATCTCGAATAATTGGGTAAAAATATTTTCAGTAATTAAGCGCCCTCAGCTTAAAGTTAATCTTAACCGCAAAAAAAGGAAACAGCCGTCGCCGCCAACAATTTCGCAGGCGCTAAAAACCAAAAGGTCGATCCACCGCTGTTCATCCCCCTAAACTTACGCACAAACCGAGTTCCGATCCGAACAAATATCGCACGCGCCCGATCGCAAACAAAATAAAAACCTTATTTCTTTGGTCGCAAAACCAGCGCTTTCAGGCCGATCCCGCTACAGTTCGCGATCGTACTTGACGGCCATCACCTTGGTTTTTTTCACAGCAATACTTCAAGTCCGCTCGCAGTTCCCCTCAAAAACCCGGTTTCTTCCGAGATTTCTCGTTACCCAAGGCAAAACTCTCAGAAACCGGGTTTCTCACCCCCCGGTATGGGGGGTGAGAAACTGTCGCTACCTGTTGATTTTGGTGCATCAACTCTGAATTATGCAGAGCGGCCCGCACCAGCCGCAGCACCCATTTGAGCCCCGTCAGTCAATCCCACCAACTTAGCACTCAACTCCCACATCCGATCGGCTTTTTCATCATCGCGGGCCTGGGGAGAAACCTTCTGCACAAAAGACTTGCCATCTTTTTTCTGGCGGTTCCCCCAACTCCAATAAGCCCCAGATTGCTTGTATTCGGGATCGGCAACCACCATCGCCAGCCTTTCGCCCGCCAACTCCTGCGACACGTAACCCCCCGTGATATTCTTCTGAAACAGCGGGAACAGCTTCTGAAACAAAGGATAGTGATTGCGGAACAGCGGCGTATCCGCGACGCATCCCGGATACAGCGAAGTGAAAGTAATCCCCGTGGATTCGTGAAAGCGGCGGTGCAATTCTCGCATCGTCAGCACGTTGCAAACTTTGCTATCTTTGTAAGCCTTGACCGGTTCAAACTTCTTGCCGTCAACCATCGAAATCGGGTCTTTGAAACCCGCTTCAAAACCCTCAAACTTGCCCAAATCCGGGCGCGGCGGAATCTTCCCGCCCAACTCGTCTGGATTGTGAGTCACAGTTCCCAAAATCACGATTCTCGCATCGGAATAATAGGAAGGCTTCATATTTTCCATCATCAGGTTGCACAGCAGGAAATGACCCAGGTGATTGGTAGTCATCGTCAACTCGTAACCCTCCGGGCTCCGCAGCGGTTCCTTAATCAAAGGCATATAAATGGCCGCGTTACACACCAAAGCGTCCAGAGGCCTGCCGCTTGCCTTAAATGCCCGAGCAAACCGGCGCACGCTCTCCAAATCGCCCAAATCAATCTGCATGATGGAGAAACTGCCTTCAGGTATGCCCAACTCTTGGGCGGCGTCTCCGGCTTTCCGCACGTCCCGACAGGCCATTACTACGTGCCATCCCTTGTCTGCGAGAGCTTTCGCGCCGTACAAACCGACGCCGGAGGAAGCGCCGGTGATGATAACCGTTGACTTGTGATTTTGTGCCATCTTGTTAAAAGCGCTTCCGCTATTGATTATTTTCAGGCATTCAAAAGCTGAGCTAGCAGCTCGGATGTTTTGAAGTACCCTATGGTTATTAGGATATGGGGAAACGTTCTCGATCTCAACTACCTTTTTGCCGTTGGGCTCGATCGAGTCATTTTCGCTCTATGCAGCGGGAGTTGCCCCTCAAACACCGATCGAACGCAAGACTGTCATGAAAAAAGTAAATTGGTTGATCGAACAAAATATTTACGATCGCGAATCAGAATTTTTAGCAGAATTGCAGAAACAAGGATACATTTACAAACAAACTAAATATCTCAATTTTCGCCCAGAAGCAGCTCATCAATATTTTCCCCCTGATGATTGTGTTTTATTCATGGGAACCCTAAATTTAGGTCGGGATATCTTAAGAACTCCGTGGATTCCTGGCGCTTATATGGACGAAAAGCATCTCCGCTGTTCCAGTTACTACACTTACTTTGGTCAATACTTGTTAAATAACAAATATTTTCTTCTTTCTTTGGGCGAATTGGTCAGAAGAAAGACCGAAATTCTGGAATACTTCACATCCGATGGAGATTTGTTTGTCCGACCTGACAGCAATATGAAGTCATTTCGAGCCGGGGTTTTTAACCTGAATATTTTAAACACGATGCAGTCTCTGGGAAGCGAATTAAAAAGAGATGAAACCACTTTTGTATTAGTCAGCGGCAAACGACCGATTGCGAAAGAATGGAGATTTTTTGTTTATAAAAATCACATTATTACTGGTTCTCTCTATTTAGTCGGAGAAGAAAGAGTTGATGAAACGATCGGCGGAGGATATCTAGAAAACTATCTTAGCGAAGTTCTCAAACAAGTGATTTGGTATCCAGAATCTGTCTACACGATCGATATCTGCGAGTCAGAGGGAGAGCTTTATGTCTTGGAACTTGGTTCTTTTAGCTGTGCTGGAGAATATGCTTGTGATTTAAGTGCGATCGTCGAATTTGGTGCAAAAGCAGCTTGGGAAGATTACGAAGCAGTCAATCAATTTTAGATTACCCAGATCCCAGACTTCTTTAAGAAGTCTGGGATCTAATACTAATTCTCAAAAGTCATGCAACAGTAGCTGTAGGGTGCGTCGCCACCCTTAAATCATAAAAAAGAGCGACAATCTCAAAGCGACGCACCTTACCTGATAGTTCAGGAAACAAACCTAACACTCATGATTGTTGCAAGACTTGGGAGAATTGGTATAACAGCAGGTGTCATCCATGTAATCTGACGCTCAGGAAATAGCTTGAGATTCCTGATACCTAGGGAAATCGATATAACCTTCAGGCCCAAAAGAATACCAGACGCCCACTTCAGCAGGCGGATTGAGCGGCCAACCATTAGTAAAACGCTCTACCAAATCGGGATTGCTGATAAAATCCCGACCAAAAGCAATTAAATCCGCAACTTTGCTGCTCACGGCCGTTTCAGCCTGTTCTTGAGTATATCCGCAGTTGCCGACGAGCGGCCCTGCAAACACATCGCGAAACTCACCTATCACCATCGGCGTTCCCAATTCGTGAAAGCCAAAAGCCAGACCGTCCACCAAGTGAAGGTAAGCTAAATCGTAGGCATTTAACTGCCCTGCGAAATACAGAAAATCTTCCCGATATTCTGGAGAACCCATATCATTGTAAACACCATTGGGAGAAAGCCTAACTCCCACTCTGTTTGCCGGAAATACTGTGATAATCGCCTCCACAATTTCCTTGAGAAAACGGTAGCGATTTTCGACTCCCCCACCATAGGAATCAGTGCGGTGATTGGTTTTGGATTGCAGGAACGTGTCAATGAGATAGCCGTTAGCCGCGTGAATTTCTACACCGTCAAAACCAGCCATTTTTGCCCGTTCCGCCGCCTTGCGATAATCTTCTACAACCAGCGAGATTTCAGCCGTTTCTAGAGCGCGGGGAGTTTCGTAGGGTTGTTTGCCTAGAGGGGTATGAATGCCTTCTCCGTTTATTTTGATGGCAGACGCTGCAACTGGCAATTGATTGTTTTCATGAAAACTGCTGTGGGAAGCCCGCCCGCAGTGCCAAAGCTGCATGAAAATCGGCGTTTCGCGGGCATGAACCGCATTCACAACTTGTTTCCAAGCTTCGCCTTGCTCGTCTGAATAAATACCGGGCGTATTGAGCCAACCATTAGCTTGAGTAGAAATCACTGTGGCTTCTGTAATGATTAAACCAGCGGAGGCTCGCTGAGTGTAATACTCTGCCATCAAGGCGTTGGGCATCCGCGCTTCACCGGCTCTGGATCTCGTCATGGGTGCCATGACTACTCGGTTTTTTAAGGGTAAATCTCCGAGTTTGAAGGGACTGAGCAGGAGTGGAGAAGTTGTTTGAGCAGTCATAATTTTGATGTTTGTCAACTAAAAAATCAGGAAAATCACATAACAGTTAACGTTAGCTGTTAACTGTTAAGATAATTAAAGTGATATCCTCCGCACCGATTGTCGGGAGATAAGCTTAATATAACTTGAATAGATCGCCCGGAATGCTAACAGCATCACATATTCGCGATCGATTATCGCTTGTTGCCCGATCGCCCTCAGCTCAAAATGGCGTTTCTGCCTGCAAGTGCAGCTTTTCTCCCAACTGCGGGTGCTCGAAACAAAGTTCCCGCGCGTGCAAGTGCAGCCGGTTCGCAGCAGCCCGACATCCGTAAAGCCGATCGCCCAAAATCGGTATCCCCAACCCTCGAACATCCGCTGCATGAACCCTCAATTGATGCGTGCGTCCCGTCAGCGGCAAAAACTCGACGCGATCGCCATTTCCCTCCCTCGCCATTACCTGAAAGCGAGTAACGCTGGGCTTTCCGCACTCCCAATTAACTTGCTGGTAAGGGCGATTTTCTGGATCGCCCCAAAGTGGGAGATCGATCGTCCCCGCATCAATTTTTACAGTACCCGAAAGCACCGCTTCATAAACTTTGTGAACCTGCTTGTTCTCAAATTGCTGCCTGAGTTGACTGCTCGTTTCTTTGTCCCGCGCCAATAGCAAAATACCCGATGTTTCCCCATCTAAACGATGCACCGCCGTCAAATCAAAACTATCAGGCAACAAGTTACGCAAACGACTCAAAACACTATCTTGATTTTCCAAATAACGACCTGGAACTGACAGCAACCCCGAGAGTTTATTCACCGCAATCAACCATTTGTCTTCATAAATAATCGGTAGCATTTGCGTAACGGGCAAAATGCCCGTTCCACAATAAAAATTATTGCTTGTGCGGTGGGCTTCTAGCCCGCCCGTCAAACCCTCATCCAT
The DNA here is from genome assembly GCF_036700565.1 of Microcoleus pseudofavosus SVA1_A4. Classification (NCBI taxonomy): domain Bacteria; kingdom Bacillati; phylum Cyanobacteriota; class Cyanophyceae; order Oscillatoriales; family Microcoleaceae; genus Microcoleus; species Microcoleus pseudofavosus. The sequence goes on along the minus strand of NZ_JAUBPE010000082.1, from coordinate 2,032 downwards.
ATTAGAAACCATCGGATTTTGAGATAATCCTGATAGCAAAAAACCCATCAACGGCTGACACCGATCGCCACAAGCGCCGTAAAACTCTCCTTGAATCTTATCCCCCGATGGCGGCCCCCACCAAAACTCAGCCATTGCCAGCGGTTTCAGATTGTTTGCTGCCGCGCAGTGGAGCAATTTTGGCGCGCAGCAGTCGCCGGTGCCAGTGGGAATAGAATTATTTGGCATTAATGAGGAGATCGATCGCGATTTCCCCAAAAAATTCACCAGGGTATAAGCCGCGTGCATTTGCGTCTGAAGTTCGCGGGAAAGTTCTTTTCGCCGTTGTTTCAGCGCCAGCATCCGCCGATCCGCAGCTTCAATTAATACTTTTAGCGGCTGCAATGTTTCATCCCGCTGTCGTTTCAATTGCCTGCGTTCAATTTTCTCCAAACGGCTTTCTTGATTCAGTTGTTCGAGGTTAATTTCTAGTGTTTCTGCTGCGAGAGTTTGACACACTAACTGGCGTTTTTCATCGCGCTGCTGCTTGCAATTGCGGTGCCGATCGCTCAAAACTTGCAATTGCAATTCAAACTCGCGAAATAAAACTTCATGCTCTTGTCGCTGCGGGAGTTGATTCAGTGCAATAAGTTCCTGTTTCATCGCCTCCAATTGAGTTAACGTGCGGGCTTCCTCGAAAGCAACCCGATCTCGTCCCGGAATCGGCGGCACCCAGCCTTCAACAATGCTGCAACCGTTCAGCAGCCCGGAAAATGCTTTGAGTATCCGCTGTTCCCCCGAAGGCATCTCCACCAGCAATATGCCGTACATCTTCCCTTCGCGATCGTAGGCACCGTCAGCAGCAAGGTACTGCATCAAACCCCGGGCGAGATCCTCGGACATTCGAGTGCGCGGCAGTCTCAGCAGCTCGCCGCTTTGAGGACAAAGGCCTTCGTACCAATAATTGGGGCGCGAGTCGATCGACTCTCGCTCTCCGTCGGTAAAGCAATCCGTGAAATCTAAAAGCGGGTGCAGAAATAGCATATTAAATTTGGGGGGTTGCTGAATTTAGGTATGATTCACTCGCTATAGCAATCCTTGAAATTTAGAGTAGGGGCAATTCATGAATTGCCCCTACTCTAAATTTCGGAGGCAAATCATACTCCTAATCAGCAACGCCACAATTTTTAACCTTTTCTTTCAGGAGATTGGAGAAAAGCGTTATCAGTAAAGAATCAAGGCTCTTTCAGGACAGCAAAACTTTTCTCATAGCTAGCTGTCCCCTACTTCCAAATAGACTGCTAGACGATAATAATTGTCTGACCAGCAGTCAAACTGGTGAAGTCATACGTTGTGCCACCAGCTATGAGTTTTTCAAACTCGGAAGTTATCAGAAGTTGGTCACCTTGGGTGAAGAAAGTCGTCGATGGCTCCCATATCCCAACGGTATAACTTCCTGGCGTTAATTCTAGTGTGTCATTACCGTTTCCGCCATAAAAATCACCGCTACCAAAACCCTTGATATAGTCTTCGCCCTCTCCTAAAAACACACTTCCACTGCTATTCAAGGCTGACTTAAAGCCTTCATGAGCAATGATGGAGTCGTTACCATCACCAGTATTAATGTTACCGCCGTCGTTATAAATGCCATATCCGGTACCAGTGCCATCAACGCCTCCATCAACAATGATAGAGTCATCACCATTGCCAGTCTCAATGATACCGTCGTTGTAAATGCCGCCACTGCTAGTGATTGTGTCGTTACCATCTCCTAAAGACAGCCACACCTGTTTGTTAATAAGCGTTCCTTTCCCATTACCTGCATTAAGGCGATCGTCTCCTGGTGTCCCTGTTAGTCCATCTGTCCCATTACTGCCGTCCAGGTCAACCCCGACTTCAACAACAACTGAAGCCGTAGCTGTAGCAGTTCCATCGCTAATCGTATAAGTGAAACTGTCACTGCCGCTAAAGGTAGTTAACAATACTCCGGACAGTTTTTAAAGAGGGATACGATCGCTTTTGCAGCAGAGAAGTGAAGAAAGTGAGTGCAATC
>NZ_JAUBPE010000081.1:0-34678 GCF_036700565.1 Microcoleus pseudofavosus SVA1_A4 | reverse complement strand
AGTTCAACGGGAAAACTTTGGGGTTCCCACTTTTCACAACTGATAAAAAAATTCCACCCACATCTGCGGAATGTGGGTTAGAATCTGCAACAACGTGGTTAGCTGTCAGGAGAGTGTAGTTTGTACCTTGTTTTGCAATAATAAATCCAGTCCCACCACGCTCATCTGATCTGTCAATCCGAACGGTGACAGATTCAGCAAATTTTGCAATTTCTTGGGGAGTTTTTGCGAAAACTGGTGCTGGTGCAAAAACGACTATTGCTGCTACCGTTACCGTTCCTGCTAGGATGCTGGTGAGGGAATCAAACCGCGAATAATCCCTATTCATAGGTGATTGCTGAAGAGTAAGATTTTTTATACTCCGAATAGTATAGATGAAAATGAAGTGTCCGCCAACCAGAAATACTGGATGTTTTCAGATTATTGCGATTTTTATGACATTTCGTACATTTCGTAATTGTGCCATATTTTACTTGTGGATATTCTAGATTAGGAAGCTCGAACTGCATCCCGAAATAGTTTCAAAGCTTCTTTTTCTTCCGACATTTGCAGGCATCTCCCCAGCAATTCTATATCCAAATCCCGCAACAGCATACTCCGAGAAACCCGATCGTAACCCTCCGATTTCAGTTGGTAAATAGCAAACACTCCGTCTTCCCAAAACCAAACTTCCGCTACGTTAAATCTGCGGTAGTATTCCAGTTTATTAATAGTTCCGCTAGTAAAAACAACTTCGATCGCCAAATCGGGTGTTTCTCGCTGCCGTCGGTCTTCGCCAAAGTAGTAAGATAAATCTGGTTCCTTGCTGCTGCCTTTTGTTTCCCCTTGAAGTGTAGCGCTACCCGTCGGTCTAAAACTAATATCTTTTTCTAAGAAAAACTGACCTAGCAGCAATGCCAGCAGGCATTTAATGGTTTCGTGTTCCGGCGAAAGTGTCATAATTTCTACATATCCGTCCAGGTAAGACAAGCGAACGCTGCGAGTATACTCTAGCAAGGAATCCAGAGCTTTGAACTGCTCCCAAGTCAGTGATAGCGGCAAAATCAACCGCTGTTCCGGGAGTGCAGTTAATTGGGGGTGAATTGTAGCGGTCATTTATACTTTCCCCGAGTTTGATTTGCTACTTCTAGATTAGCCTAAAAACTATCTAAATGGAGGACTGTTTTAATATCAATTCTGCCAAGCGATATCTGTAGGGACACGGCACTGCCGTGTCCCTACCAGGAAATAGCGCGATCGCCTAATTCCCTACAAATAACTAAGCCAAAAACTGGAATTGAGAACCGTTAACTGCCAATGCAAACGGACTCGCTTGTTCAAATGCACCGACAAGTTCAAAGTTATCCACATTTAAAACTACTCCCAAAATCTGTCCGTCTCTTCGGTTGAGAATCACCATATCATTTACAAATCCGTCGTTGTCGTAAGCGATTAGATTGTCGTCTTCAAACAAAAGGTCTAGTTCTGTTAAACCGTCAGTCAAACCGATGCGATCGCCATTGTCAAAGCTAAAATCTGTAATGACATCGGCTCCATTGACTCCAAATCCTTCGTTGCTTCTGAGCACAAATATATCAGCACCGGGGCCTCCCGTGAGCACGTCAACTCCCCGATCGCCCGCTAAGAAATCGTTGCCGTCATTGCCCTCTAAATCGTCGTCTCCTTGCCCTCCCCGCAGGATATCGTTCCCGAACCCTCCGAAGATGAGGTCATTTCCGCTGTCGCCCCTAACTACGTCGTTGCCATCATTTCCATCCGCGCTATCGTTATCTTTACCGCCGTAAATTATGTCATTTCCGCCGCCACCGCCGATAACATCATTGCCGTTATTTCCTAACAGCCGTTCGTTGGAATCCGACGAACCTCCTATGGTATCGTTGCCGTCGAGTCCCCAAACTCCCCAGGGAAAAGACGACAAACTTCCATCCTCTACGTCAATTTCATCGGATGTAGCGAATCCCAAAAAACGCGCCCCCCCGCCAGCAAATACAGGAAATCCCGTTAGATCGCCGATGAGATTGTTAACCGTTAAAGCCATAAATATGTCCTTTCAAAAATCCTGTTAGCTGTATTATATATGTTAATTCTTGCATTGCCAAATAGCAAGGATTTTTGGATTTTGGCGGCAACTTTTATTTCCTCAATTAATGACAAGCAACCTGCGGGTCTGTAGTCAATTACAATTACCAATACTTCGGCTACGCGAGCGTATAAGTTACCAATTCCTAATTCCCAATTCCCAATTACCAGGGCTACGCCTCATTCAACCCAAACCTGCTATATATCTCGCCTCTGAGTCAAATAGCATTAGTTGCTGACACTATCCGCTACTCCGTACCGCTTATAATGGGTGTTACCCCCCAGGCGGTAAACACGTTAATATCACCTATAACGTCGAGGCTGAGAGGTTGTGTGTGAATAAAAGTAAAAGTCCCTGGGCCCATCGTCCGAGAAAAAACCCAGTTTCCGATACCTACACACAAACTTTACAAACAGGATCTAAGTTCTTTACACAGCCATAATCGCCGATCGCTAATATTTTTGGCAAAATCCACTGCTTTCAGGTGTTTTACTCATGTCTACTCCTAAATCGTCTTCCCATCAAAACCACAACAACTCCGTAAAATCACTGCCAGCGACAGATATCGCCCCAACAGAGCAAGACAGTAACAATCTGCCGAACGAACCAAGTATAGAACAGCTACTGGAAGCTTTGGCCGGCCAAGTACCCAGTCAATCTGCTGAAATTGAACGCTTGAAAACGTGGAAACAAGATTTAAAGCGACTGTTTCAATTTCTCGGCGACCGCCGCGTTTTAATCGCAGTAATGGAACCGGGAACTTTTGCCCTGCGTTATGCTAACGCGGCATTTTGTCGCTTGGCCGGTTGGGAGGGAACGTCCTTGGCAACTCAATCTACTAACGGTTGGTTTGCAGAAACCGGCATCACTCTGCTGGAACTGTTCGAGGACTGGGACGCCAAAACAGCAGAACAATTGTACCGCCGCCACCTTTTGCACTGGGTATTTAAGCAATATTATCAAATTGACCTCGACAGTTTGCGCGTGCTCGACGAACCAGTCACCGCGAGTGTAAAAAACCCCAAACACCGACAAATCAGATTTATTGAATTTTGGCTGGGTTCGGAACAGTTAAAAATTAATCGGATTGACTCAAAAATAGATGAATTTGCGGATGTTTCTTTAAAATTAATGCCTGTTGCTGAACGGGAAGCTTGGCTGATGCAGCCGAATCAACTGGCAAATTTAGCCGATCGATTGCAGTTGGATAATTACCGCGTAGAAGGTTTGCTGCTGCTAGAAGGTTTTGATGTCACCGTGCAGGAGCAAATTCGGCGCCTGACTCAGTTATTGATCGATCGAGATTCGATGCTGCGGCCGGACAAATTTGAGAGAATCGATCGGTGTTTGCGATCGCTCTTCAATGCTGACGGCACTTTGCTGCTGCGCCCCGAGGGCGACCAGGTACAGCTATTAGTTCCAAAAGACGGCAAACATTTGCAGCCGATTCTTTATTCAATGAACTCCCTAGAAGCTTCTCACTTTTTGAAAGCCACAGCAGCAAATCAAGTTTGGAACGTGCCAGACTTGCGGAGGGAGTGCGAAACCGAGTGCGATCGAACTTTGCGGAAAATGGGCACTCGATCGATGCTGCTGATACCGCTGGTAGTTAAATCTGTCACCCGCGAGGGGTGCGGGCAGCGGATTTTGGGCGTCGTGGGGCTGTTGTGCGATCGGCCCAACCACTTCAACGGCATTGACGCTCAACACGCCCAAGAACTCATTCCCGCCTTCATTGCAGCCCTGCGGCAAGCAATCCAAGAGCGGTTTACCCACATTCACAACATCCACCCCGCAGTCGAGTGGCGGTTCGCCCAAGAAGCAGAAAGGCGAAGTTGGGGACTGCCCCCAGAAACAATCGTATTTGCTGACGTTCATCCGCTGTACGGAATTTCGGACATTCGCGGTTCTAGCGACGAAAGAAACCGAGCCATTCAAACTGATTTGCTCGAACAATTCCGCTTAGGTTTAGCCATAGCCGATGCCGTTTGCCAAACACAAACTACCCACCTCGGCGAGCAACTGCGGCTCGACTTGCTCGACTACATCCAGCATTTAAAAGAAAAAGTAACAGTCGATATGGAAGTACGGGCTGCGGAGTATTTGAGCGAACATTTGGAAGTATATTTTGACTATTTCGTACAGTGCAGCCCGAAAGTTCAGGAAGCAGTTGAAGCTTACCGAGAAGCTTGTGAAAACGAACACAACTGCGTTTACAGCGATCGCACCCGCTACGACCAAATGCTGAACCTAATCGGCACAAAACTCCAAGAAACCTGGGCCCGCTGGCAAGAAAAAATGCAGCTAATTCTCCCCCACTACTGCGACATCGAATGCACCGACGGCATCGATCACATGATTTATGTAGGAAAGTCGATCGACCCCAAATTCAGCCAGTTTCACCTGCACAGTTTGCGGTACGAACAACTGCGAGCAATTTGCGACTGCGGCCGCACAGTTTTTCGCCTGCAAGCCGAGTCTCAAATTAACATGGAACTCGCACATTTAGTCTTAGTGCAGAATACCACGATCGACATTTTTCACAACGAAAACACCGAAAAAATGTTTGATGTCAAAGGCACTCGCGACATCCGCTACGAACTTGTCAAAAAGCGGATCGAAAAAGCCGTTGACAAAGACGTACAAGAACGAATTACCCAGCCAGGAATGTTAACGGTAGTTTATTCAGCCGAAGACGAGTGGGAAGAGTACCAGCAATACTTGCGCTACTTGTCTCGCGAAGGTTGGGTTGAGCCAAAAGTTCAGACGGGCATGGTAGAATCACTGCAAGGAGTCAGCGGTTTAAAATTCGCCCGCGTCCGTATTTTACCGGAACCCGAATCAATTATTCATGTCAGTGAAGTTACGGTAGTAAACGATTGAAAATCAGCCTTGAAAATTTATTTTAGTTTGGAGTTGCATATTGACTCGCAACGCGCAACTCCAAACTTAAAGCGCCCATATTTGGTGTATTTTACTTGTGAGGCGCGATTTTAAAATACACGATCGGGATCACACACAGCCCAGGTAACTTAATGTTATAGTAATGAAAATTAGATCCTGTTTAATTAAAAATTAACTTATGTTAACTTTCTCTGAATACCGCATCGACTCTATTCTGCACGAAGGTGTCGAAACAATTATCTATCGCGGACAGACACCAACTTATCGGTCAGCAACAATTCTTAAATTCCTGAAAGCCGAATATCCGACACTCGAAGCCATTACCCGCCTCAAACACGAATATCAAATCCGCAAAAATTTAGATAGCAAACACATCGTTAAAGCCATCAGTCTCGAAACCTTTGACCACCGATTAGGACTGGTTTTAGAAGATTTTGGCGGGGAATCTCTCGGACAAGTGCTCGATAAACAAAGGCTGAGTGCGATTCCCTACCCTACCCTACGGGAACCCCTACGGGGAACGGGAACCCCTGCGGGGAACGGGATGGCTTCGCTTCACGAAATTTTAAACATCGCCGTCCAAATCGTCAAAGCCTTAGAATACCTGCATCAAAATCAGATTATTCACAAAGACATAAAACCCAGCAATATCATAATTAACTCGCAAACTAAACAAGTAAAAATCACCGACTTCGGCATTGCCACAAAACTGAACAAAGAAAACCCGCAATTTAACAATCCCAACTCCGTCGAAGGCACATTAGCTTATATGTCTCCCGAACAAACCGGGAGAATGAACCGCACCCTCGACTACCGCACCGACTTTTATTCTCTCGGAATTACCTTGTATGAAATGCTGACAGGTAAACTGCCTTTCGCCAGCAGTGACCCCTTAGAAATAGTTTACAGCCACATCGCCAGACAACCAATTTCACCGCATCAGTTGAATTCACAAGTTCCCGCCGCAATCTCAGAGATAGTGATGAAATTGATGGCAAAAAATGCCGAAGATAGATATCAAAGTGCAGCCGGGTTGTTAGCAGATTTAGAAATTTGTTTGCATCAGTTAGAAACGACTGGCAAAGTTTCCGATTTTACCCCCGGACGCTTAGATATTCTCAGTCAGTTATTAATTCCCCAGAAATTGTACGGTCGGGAAAATCAAGTCAACCAACTATTAGCAGCATTTGAACGAGTAGGCGGGGGTTTAACTCACAATTCCTTAGAAAGCTCAACCACTTTTCAAGACAAGTTGCCCCCATCCGGCACAAATGAACTGATGCTAGTATCTGGTTATTCTGGTATCGGTAAATCAGCAGTAGTTAATGAAGTTAGCAAACCAATTACTCGCTCTAAAGGTTACTTCATTAGCGGCAAATTTGACCAATTAAAACGAAATATTCCTTACGCATCATTGATTCAAGCATTTAACTCGCTCCTGCGCCAGTTGCTAACAGAAAGCGCTGTTTCTATAGAAACATGGCGCACTAAAATTTTAACAGCTTTAGGAACAAATGGTAAAGTAATTGCCGATGTAATTCCTGAACTTGAATTAATCGTTGGCAAACAGCCAGAAGTCCCAGAAATCGGCCCTGTAGAATCGCAAAATCGCTTCAATCGAGTATTCAAAGAATTTATTCGCGTTTTCGCGCAAAAAGAACACCCGCTAGTGATTTTTTTAGACGATTTGCAGTGGGCAGATTCAGCAACATTAAAGTTGATGCAAATACTGATAACTGACCCTGACCAGCAATATTTGTTGCTAATCGGTGCCTATCGAGACAATGAAGTTAGTCCGACCCACCCCTTAATTCAGACTGTAGAAGAGATTGAAAAGACGGGTACGGTTGTCAACAATATCGTGCTGCAACCGCTGGATTTAGACAATGTGATTGAATTAATCGCTGAAACACTTAACAGTCGCATAGAAAAAGTAAATAATCTAGCAGAGTTAATCTGCAATAAAACTGGCGGAAATCCTTTTTTCTTGACGCAACTACTCCAAGCACTTTATCAAGAAAATCTTTTAAAATATGACTTTAGTCCCATGATATCTCCCGTTACCAATGAAGAAGGTAAAGGGGGCTGGAATTGGAGTATCGATGAAATTCAAGCCATTGGAATTACCGATAAAAGTGTGGTGGAACTGGTAGCCAGCCGCATTGAAAAACTCCCCGCAGCCACGCAACAAATGTTGAAATTAGCAGCTTGTGTGGGGGATAAATTTGCTCTAGATGTGCTGTCACTTGTCAGAGAAGAGTCAGCTAATACTACAGCCACTGAACTTTATTCAGCTTTGCAAGCAGGGTTAATTCTGCCCTTGAGCGATGCTTATCGGATTCCTTTAGTTTTCAATCGAGCCGAATCAATTAACCTCAAATTAGATACTTCGCGGGTTAGTTACAAATTTTTGCACGATCGCGTTCAGCAAGCCGCATATTCGCTAATTCCCGAAGACCAAAAGCAATCCACCCATTTAAAAATCGGTCAATTACTGTTACATAATACTCCACCCGAAAAGCTCGAAGAAAACATCTTTGATATTGTCAATCAGTTGAATGTCGGAATTGACACGATTAGCCAGCCAGTCGCAAAGATTGATTTAGCAAGATTAAATTTAACGGCTGGACGCAAGGCAAAAGCCGCGAGTGCTTATGAAGCTGCTGTTAAGTATTTGCGGGTGGCTATGGAATTATTGCCAGCGGATTCTTGGCAAAGCCACTATGACTTAACGTTAGCAATTTACGAGTCAACAGCAGAAGCTGAATACTTAAACATCAACTATGAAGATTCAAAAAAACTGGTCGATATCGTACTGGAAAAAGCTAAGAATTTACTGGACAAAATGAATGTTTATGAACTTCAAATCCAGTCTTACAATGCTCAAATTAGACTTGTAGAAGCACTAAATACAGGACTGGAAGTGCTGAAACTGTTAGGCATTTCTTTTCCTCAAAACCCCAACGCGCTAAATCTTGTGGCGGGACTGATGAAGACAAAACTGAGCTTGGGGTTGAAACGAATTGAGGATTTAGCTAACTTGCCAGAAATGACAGATCCCAATCAACAAGCAGCCATGCGGATTTTATCAGGAATTATCAGCACTGCTGTTCAGGGAAAACCCCGCCTGGTACCGCTGCTGGCATTTAGGATGGTCAACCTGTGCATTAAATATGGCAATTCGCCTTATGCAAGTATTGCCTACCTTTATTATGGCGTAGTTATGTGCCGGCTAGGGGACATTAGTTTGGCATACCAATGCGGTCAACTGGCCATTAGGATGTTAGACAAATTTCCATCCCGTTCAATGAAAAGTAGAGTTTATACACTCTTGGGTTGTTTTATTCTACACTGGAAAACCGAGCTTAACTCAGGATTAAGCGTTCTCAAAGAAGGTTTTCAAACAGGGATGGAAACTGGAGAATTGGAGTATGCGAGTTATTGTATAGGTCAATATTGCTTCAAAAAAATGTCGGTAGGAGAGCCTCTAGATTTGGTGGATCAGGAGACTGGCAAATATATGAAAATAATGCAGCAATCTCAACTAGAAATGGCTGTACAGTATCTAAGTATAGGCAGGCAGACAACCCTCAATTTGCGCGGTCAAGCTGTCGAACCCTGCCATTTAGTCGGTGATAAATTTAATGAAGTCAAAACGCTCCCCGTTTTAATAGAAGCTAAAAACTTTTTTTTAGTGAGTTTGGTTTATCATGCCAAAACTCAGCTTAATTTTATCTTCAGAAACTACGCGGAAGCCTTAGAAAATTCAAGGTTATTTGAAAAATATGAAGAAGCCGTAGCTGGATTTTATGTAGTTTCCCTGAATAATTTTTACTCCTCTCTCAGTCTTCTCGCTTTGTATCCCCAAGCTGAGAAATGGGAGCAAAAGCAATATCTGAAAAAAGTGCTGCGAAACCAAAAAAAGATGAAAAAATGGGCAGTTGACGCTCCGATGAATTATCAACACAAATACGACTTGGTAGCAGCCGAGAAAGCGCGAGTGTTGGGGAAAAATACCGAAGCAATGGATTTGTACGATCGCGCAATTTCTGGAGCTGCCAAAAACGGTTACATTCAAGAGGAAGCATTAGCCTATGAATTAGCAGGAGAATTTTATCAAGCTTTGGGTAAAGAGGTAGTTTTTCAAGCATATCTGACTAAAGCCTATTATGGATATATCAATTGGGGAGCCACAGCTAAAGTTAAAGACTTAGAGTCAACACATCCTTTCTTAGCAGCACAGACGCGCACAATTCAAACCTCAACCCTCGATGTCAACCGCACAACTATGGGAAATACTACCAGTGGTAGTTTAGGCGATTTCTTAGACTTAGCTACTTTTATTAAGTCGGCGGAAGCCCTTAACGGTGAAATTGTTCTTGAAAAATTGTTGACAAAATTAATCAAAATTATTTTAGAAAATGCGGCGGCTCAAAAAGTCGTGCTGCTGCTGCTGAAAAAGGATATCCTCTGCATAGAAGCTACTGGCAGTTTTGCGGAGGATAAAGTGACACTTTTACCGTCTATTCCCGTAGAAAATCGTCAAGATGTACCCCTGTCTGTGATTAATTACGTACACCGCAGTCAAAAGCATCTGGTTTTAGACAATGCGACTGTCGCCGAACCTTTTAAGGTGGACACCTACATTCAGAAATCTCAACCAAAATCAATTCTCTGTTTGCCGATGATTTATCAATCTCAGCGGCGCGGAATAATTTATCTAGAAAATGCTGTGACGGTAGGAGCTTTTACAGCAGAAAGAGTAGAAGTATTCAAAGTGTTAATTTCTCAAGTTGCTATTGCCGTAGAAAATGCTGGTTTGTACGCGCGGGAGCAAGAGAAATCTCAACAGTTAGAAAAATCTTTCAATGAACTGCAACAGGCGCAACTGCAACTGATTCAAAGCGAAAAAATGTCGGCTCTGGGCAATTTGATTGCAGGGGTTGCTCACGAAATTAACAATCCGCTCGGTTTTATCGCGGGTAATATTGATGCTGCTGCTGAGGCCAGCTTAGATTTGATTGATTACTTGCAACTTTACCAAGAAAAATTTCCTAATCCTGGAGATGAATTAGAGGATAAAGCATCGGAGATTGATTTAGAATATTTGGTGGAAGATTTGCCAAAAATGCTTTTATCTATGAAATCAGGTACAGAGCGCATCCGCAATATTAGCACGTCTTTGCGTATTTTTTCCCGCGCTGACTGTGCGAATAAAGTCTCAGCAAATATTCATGAGGGCATCGACAGCACTTTGATGATTTTACAGTATCGCCTGAAAGCTCAAGATACTCGCCCCGCGATTAAAATTATCAAAGAATACGGAAATATCCCGCCAGTTAAATGTTATTTTGGGCAACTGAATCAGGTATTTATGAATTTGTTGGCAAATGCGATCGACTGTTTTGAGGAATCTAATCAGGGCCGCACTTACGCTGAAATTCAAGCTTTACCGAATACGATCGCCATTATTACTCATGTCTCCGAGGATAACCAAAGCGTGGTGATTAAAATCAAAGATAACGGTCAAGGGATGTCATCGGAGGTCAAATCTAAAATATTTGACCATTTATTTACTACCAAAGGAGTAGGAAAAGGTACGGGTTTGGGGTTGTCTATCAGCAAGCAAATTGTGGAAGAAACCCACGGCGGTAAACTGAGTTGCGAATCGGTGCTGGGAGAAGGTACGGAATTTACGATCGCCCTGCCGTTGGATTAAGATGATGGGAATAGGGCGTGTTTTGAAACCCGGAGATCCCCCCTAACCCCCCTTAATAAGGGGGGGACAAGAGCATTCTCAAAGTCCCCCTTTTTAAGGGGGATTTAGGGGGATCTCCGGGGCAATCAAACACGCCCTCGGCGGTTGAAACCGCGTCTACACGAACGAAGTCCCTCTCTAAGAGACTAAGAGTCCATAACATAAATTTAAAAATTTGTCAATGTCTAATTATCTCTGAAAAAGTCCGCTATTCACAGTTTATATTCGGCAGTATGCAGTTACATTATTAGCTAAATCGTGTAATAACTTTATTTGATAGGAGTTTTTAGAGTGAACGCTGCCGAACAAGCTATAAATATAGAATTAGCCAGCAAAATTGCTGCTGTTGTTAATTTATTCAAGTCCGAATTCCCGGATGCGAAAGTCGATTTGAAGCCTTGGATGAATGACCAGGATACCAGGGAACTTGTAGATCCAGATTCGATCGACATTGGCTTCCATTTCCCCGGTAGAAGTCGCTTGCTGCAAAGCCGCAGCATCTTGATTCAAATCCGATTTTACCAAGATCCGGTGGAAGGATCTCGGCGGGCGATCGGGGTTGAGGCGGCCGGTTACGATCATACCGGTCAGCAGTGGCGCTTTTCCACCGTGGAAAATTGGAGTTTTCTCGGTCAAACCGAACCCGCTGCGGAGTCGGCGGAAAAACTCAAACACTTTTGCCAGCAGATTTTTGATTTGTTTAATCAATCACTCGGCGATTGAAATCGCTTCTTGTCACACGAAGTCCACTCCAAGCGGACTAAGAAATAAGCTGGATTTGGTATTAGTCCTGATTATCGCAATTGTCGATCGACCTACAGCCAACTGCATAAACAGATTTGTAAGTTGTCGATCGCTTGCCAAACAAAGTATAGCGGTTATCGCGGACTTGTTCGTACACGCGATCGCCCATCCACTTCATCCCCGGCATTGCCCGGTAAGCAGCCACAAACAACTCGCCAGCAGGCAGTATCCGCCCGATTTCCTCCGCCGCATCGCTGCCCTGCCAGCGCCGTTCTGGATTGTCCGCATCTATCAAAATCATCCCCATTTCGCAGTCGCCAGAAGTTATCCCAAAACGCTTTAATTCCTCTAAATCTTGCATGGAAATATACTCAAAATTCTTGCCTTGGTCTAAGTTTTCTAGTAACTGCACCAAGGTAACGCAGAGATTGCAATTGCCGTCGTAAATTACGTTATATTTCATTAGTTGACTGTTGACTGTTGACTGTTGACTGTTGACTGTTAGCTGTTGACTGTTAGCTGTTGACTGTTGACTGTTGACTGTTAGCTGTTGACTGTTGACTGTTGACTGTTAACTGTTGACTGTTAACTAATGACCACTGACTACTGACTACTGACTACTGCCAACTGACTAATGACTAATGACTGCTGACTACTGACTGCTGACTACAGGAATCTCGATCGCAAATTCCGTACCTTGACCCGGTGCAGAATCGCATTTAAGCTGCCCGCCGTGCTTTTCCACCACAATTTGATAGCTAATCGACAGTCCCAAACCAGTACCTTTACCCGGTTCTTTCGTAGTAAAAAACGGATCGAACAGCCTTTGATGAACATCTATCGGAATCCCCGGCCCGTTGTCAGCAATCCGAATCACAATATGAGAAGGATGCCGAATCGACGCATCAGAAACAGCAGAATCTGCCTGCCTCAAACCATCTTGTTCGTATTTTACACCCGTACAAATCCGCAGTGTCGGCGAAGGACAATAAGGAATAGGCGCCAGTTCCCCCTCCGCCCAATTTCCGGTTTCCATAGCCTCTTCCAAAGCATCAATTGCATTGCCGATAATATTCATAAAAACTTGATTCAACTGTCCTGCATAACACTGTACGCGGGGCAAAGTGCCGAACTCTTTGAGCAGCACAATTTTAGGATGCCCTGCGGTTTCTTTCAACCTGTGCTGCAAAATCAACAAAGTGCTTTCAATCCCTTCGTGAATATCCACCTGCTTTTGTTCGGCTTCATCCAAGCGCGAGAAATTCTTCAGCGACAGCACAATTTGGCGAATTCGCTCTGCTCCCATTTTCATCGAATTTAACAGTTTCGGCAAATCTGTGAGCATAAAATTCAAATCTATCTCTTCTATCTCTTGTTGAATTGCCGCTGCTGGCTGCGGGTATTCCTGCTGGTAAAGTTGCAGCATTTTTAGCAAGTCTTTAAAGTAATCGTTAGCGTGCATGACGTTGCCGTAAATAAAGCTAACTGGATTGTTAATTTCGTGAGCGACGCCAGCTACTAATTGCCCCAAACTTACCATTTTTTCATTTTGAACCATCATGCTTTGAGTTTTATGCACGTCCCGCAGGGCCTTCGCCAATTCTTGATTCTTACTCCTCAATTGACTTTCGGAAAGCTGCACCGCTTCTTCGGCGTGTTTGCGCTTGGTAATATCTTTGCGAATTGCTACATATTGATGGGGTTCTCCGCTGGTATTTAAGCAAGGTACAATCGTAGTATCCAACCAGAATAATGTGCCGTCTTTAGCTTGATTTTTCATTTCTCCCCGCCAAACCTTTCCCTGGCGGATGGTTGACCAAAGCTGCTTGAAAAAATCTGCTGGGTGATAGCCAGAATTGACAAGTCTGTGGGTTTTGCCGATCAGTTCTTCTCGGGAATATTTCAATAGTTCGCAAAATTGATCGTTGACATAGGTAATTGCTCCGAATTCGTCGGTATTCGAGACAATTGCCGATTGATCCAAAGCAAATTTTTCAAATTCCAACTCTTTGAGAGTTTGGCGCAATTCTGCTTCGGCTTGTTTGCGATCGCTAATATCAGTAATCATCCGCAAAACCCCGGAAAAATTGCCCTCACCGTCGAACATCGGCGTCGCCGACACGATCGCCCACAAGTGAGATCCGTCTTTCCGAGTAAACTTAAAATCGTGGCGTTCGCGAATGCCTTCCCGCCTGCGCTGGACATAACTTTCAGCTATTTCCCTAGACTCTCCGTCAATAAACTCAAATAGCGATCGCCCCAGCATTTCCTCCACAGTATAACCCAGCATTTCAGCCATCCGAGAGTTAGCAAAAGTCGTGATACTTTCGCTGTCAAACATCCAAACGCCCTCCGAAGCCGTCTCAACTATGCAGCGGTAATAACTCTCGCTTTCCCTGACAGATTCAGTAGCTTGTTTGCGATCGGTAATATCAGTTTCCACCGCAATAAAACCTTCGAGTTCTCCAGTTTCTCGATAAATTGGGGCGATCGAAAGCGCCACCCAATAACCCTTTCCATTCTTCTTGTAATTGTAAATTTCCTGATTAAACGGCTCGCCGGTGTCCAAAGCCGATCGCAGTTGAGCAATAGTTCGTGGGTCTGTTTGAGGGCCTTGCAGTACATCACCCGGTTTTTTTCCCTGTATTTCTGCCAGCACATAACCGCTAATCCGAGTAAATCCTTCATTCACCCATTCAATGCAGCCTTGAGCATCAGTAATAATCACACCATTTTGCGTTTTTTGAGCCACAATGGCCAAGCGCGACAATTCTGTTTCAGTTTTTTTGCTTTCCGTAATATCTTCAGCAATACCCAGAATGTACTTAGGCGCGCCCGAATCGTCAAACAAAGGAACTTTTTTCGCGTGCAAAATCCGCTTTCCCCGGTGCGGAAGTTCGATAGTTTGTTCTGGCAAATCGACGCCTTTTCTCGTTGCCAGCACTTCTAAATCTTGTGCTTGCAAGTAATTGGCATGATCTGACTCCAACAAGTCAGCAGCATTGTTTAAGAGCACTTCATCGCTGGAATAGCCAAACAATTCCTCGCTAGCAGTATTCCAATAAATAAATTTTTGTTCTACAGCATCTTTAATAAAGACGCTAATCGGCAGATTTTGCAGTACCGCATTCAGAAAATCTTGAGTGTTTCGCAGGTTTTCCTCAGCTCGTTTTTGCTCCGTAATATCCAAAATCACTCCGTCGAAATAAACAACCCGAGACAGAGAATTTGCGATCGGCGAAACAGGCGAAACCACAGCCGACAAAAATCCCTCAATTTCCCCTTGTCTTCCTGCGTCATCAGCCTCGCAGCCAACAGCTTGACCTTTTTCGTAAACCCAGCTAATTTCGCCGTCAGCCCGGACAATGCGGTATTCAAGGATGTACGGAGTTCTAGTTGCTACACTTTGTTTGACAGCAGCATCCACATTTTTGCGGTCTTGAGGATGGATAATGCTGGAAAAAGAACGGACGCGATCGTTGATAAAATCAGAAGATGGATAGCCTGATATTTCTTGAACGGCATCGCTCAAAAACGCCATTGTCCGTGTTAATTCCCCGTCGGGGCTCGTACAGTCGCAGGTACAGCGGTAGACAGCACCGGGAATATTAGCTACTAAATTTTTATATTTTTCTTCGCTGCTTAGCAAAGATGAGCCGTCTTCGTTATTGCGATCGCCGTTCTTAAATTTAGAAGAATTGGAGGAAATTTGCATGATTTTTTTCACTTGTGAGTGCGAAAGCAAGTGTTAGAGTAGATGACCCTATAAAAAGTAAATTTAATTTCCGAAAAAATTCGTTATAAACTAATATAGTACAAAATTAGTTCTGCGAACATTCAGAAAATTTGAGGGTGGTTAATAGGTAAAGCTAATCAAGGCTAGAAATGTAGAAAACTGTTCGGCAACGGATTTAACGGATGGATGTTGCACCATTCTCAATAAGGCTTTTAGGGGCGGGCTAGAAAATCCCACCCCACAAAAAATTCATTCTTTGTGGAAGACGCCCGAAAACCTGTTAAGCGAGAATGGTGCAAAATGTGAGTTTAACGGATTTAACGGATGGATGTTGAGGTTTGAGGCAAAGAGGGAAGATTTTCCCACGCCACTCTCCCACTTCCCCTCTCCCCCTCTCCCACTCTCCTACTCTCTCACTCCCCCACTCCCCCACTCTCGTTACAATAAGATAAGTTGCCTTGCTACCGATCGCCCCTCAAACAAAACACCATGACTCAACAACAACCCCGGATTTGCATTCTCGGCGGAGGCTTCGGCGGACTCTACACAGCCCTGCGCTTGAGTCAGTTACCCTTCTCCCCAACCGAAAAACCCGAAATTGTCTTAGTTGACCGCCGCGATCGATTTTTGTTCGTTCCCCTGCTGTACGAACTTTTGACCGGCGAACTCCAAACCTGGGAAATTGCCCCACCGTTTGCCGAAGTCTTGCAAAACACAGGTGTGCGCTTTTGTCAAGGTACTGTCTCCGGCATCGATGTGGAGGAAAAGCGAGTGCAGTTGCACGACGGGCCAGAAATTCCGTGCGATCGCCTAGTTTTAGCTTTAGGCGGCGAAACCCCCCTAGATATGGTCAAGGGTGCCGTTGAATACGCTTACTCGTTCCGCAGCCTCGACGACGCCTACCGCTTAGAAGAAAGACTGCGGTTTTTAGAAGCCAGCAACACCGACAAAATTCGGGTTGCGATCGTCGGCGCCGGTTATTCGGGAGTAGAATTAGCTTGTAAATTAGCCGATCGACTCGGAGACAAAGGTCGCGTGCGGTTAGTCGAGCAAAGCGACATGATTCTGCAGACATCGCCGGAGTTCAACCGCCAAGCCGCAAGCAAAGCTTTAGAAAAACGGAAAGTGTGGATCGACTTAGAAACAGTCGTAGAGGCGATCGAAGCCGACACAATATCCTTACTTTACAAAGGACAATTAGATGTTCTCCCCGTAGACATAGTGCTGTGGACAGTAGGAACTCAAGTTAGTCAAGCAGTGCGATCGCTACCCCTCAAACAAAACCGCCGCGGTCAATTAACAGTCAATCCGACATTGCAAATTATCGACCATCCAGACATATTTGCCTTGGGAGACTTAGCAGAATGTCACGATGCAACAGGTCAAAAAGTCCCCGCAACAGCCCAAACAGCCTTCCAGCAAGCTGACTACACCGCCTGGAACATTTGGGCATCCCTCACCGGCCGCCCATTACTTCCTTTCCGCTATCAGCAGCTAGGAGAAATGATGACATTAGGAATTGACAGCGCCACCCTTGCCGGTTTAGGAATTAAACTCGACGGACAACTAGCCCACATTGCTCGCCGTTTAGCTTATCTCTATCGCATGCCAACATTTGAACATCAAGTAAAAGTTGGTTTCAATTGGATTAGCAAACCCATTCAAGAACTGCTGAAAAGTTAATCGATGCTTCTTCAAATAGATCGGCAACAGGCAAGATGCCTGTTCCACAAAAATTCAATGTTCTTGTGGAATGGGCATCTTGCCCGTTCCTATAGAAAATCTTAGGTACAATAAAAAATGCAAAATAAAACAATTAAACAGCCAAAAACCGAACTTCCACCGCTAATCGAGCGGGAAATTCTGTTCGGAAACCCCGAAAAAACCAGCCCCCAACTTTCACCCGACGGCAAGTATCTCGCCTACATTGCACCCGACGAAAACAACGTCTTGCAAGTGCAATTGCGTACCGTCGGTCAAGCAGACGATCGCCAACTGACAGCAGATAAAAAACGAGGCATCCGCATCTTTTTCTGGACTTACAGCGGCGAAGAGTTAATTTACCTCCAAGATGCCGAGGGTGATGAAAACTGGCATTTATTCTCAGTAAATATCCACTCAAATCAGGTTCGCGACTTGACACCATTTCAAGGCGTTCAAGCTCAGCCGATCGCCTTTGACCGCAACTTCCCCAATGAAATATTAGTGGGAATGAACATCCGCGATCGCAGCAAACACGACGTTTACCGCATCAACCTCAAAAATGGTGCCGTTGAATTTGACACCGAAAACCCAGGTAACATCGTCGGTTGGACTGCTGACGCCCAATTTCAAGTGCGGGCGGCCGCAGCCACAACTGCCGACGGCGGCTCAGAATTGGTGTTTCGGGAAACTGCGGACAAATCTTGGGAAATCCTTCGACATTGGGGGCCGGATGACGAAGGCAGTGCCGTCATGTTCTCAGAAAACGGCAAAATTCTTTACATCATCGGCAATCATGATGCTAACGCCGAACGTTTGATCGCATTCGACTTGGAAACGAAACAAGAAACCGATCTCGCCTCTGACCCAGAATACGATGTCGGCAACATTGTCGGACACCCCACCAAGCGAGAGATTCAGGCGGTTTCCTTCTACAAGGACAAGCAAGAGTGGCAGATTTTAGACCAAAGCATAGCAGAGGATTTTGAGGCGATCGGCAAATTCCGTCCCGGCGAATTCGACCTCACCAGCCGCAACCTCGCCGACACTACTTGGCTAATTACTTACAGGACAGACGACGGCCCAGTTTACTACTATGTGTACGATCGCACTTCCAACACTTTCACCTTTCTGTTCAGCAATCAACCCAAACTCGAAGGGCTACCGCTATCATCAATGGAACCCATTTCTTACACCGCAAGAGATGGTTTAACCATTCACGGCTACCTGACAAAACCGGTTGGTGTCGCCACACCCGTACCGACAGTCTTGCTGGTTCACGGTGGCCCCTGGGCACGCGATACCTGGGGTTACAATCCACAAGCCCAATGGTTAGCAAACCGAGGTTACGCCGTTTTGCAAATCAATTTTCGCGGTTCCACCGGCTACGGCAAAGCCTTTCTCAATGCCGGCAATCGCGAATGGGCGGCTAAGATGCACGACGACTTGCTAGATGGGATTAATTGGCTGGTAGAAACAGGAATTGCCCAACAGGATAAAATTGCGATTATGGGCGGTTCTTACGGTGGTTATGCTGCCTTAGTCGGATTGACTTTTAGTCCCGATGTTTTTGCCTGCGCCGTCGATATTGTCGGGCCAAGCAATTTGATTACGCTGCTGCAAACTATTCCCCCTTACTGGGAACCGAGAAAAGCAAGTCTGTATCACCGCGTGGGCAATTTGGAAACAGAACCAGAGTTTTTGAAATCGATCTCGCCTTTATCTTTTGTCGATCGCATCGAGAAACCTTTGCTAATCGCCCAAGGTGCCAACGACCCGCGAGTCAAAGAAGCAGAAAGCGAGCAAATTGTCAATGCCATGAAGCAAGCCGGCAAACCTGTAGAATACGTGCTTTATACAGACGAAGGACACGGATTTGCGCGCCCGGAAAATCGCCTGCACTTTTATGCGATCGCCGAAGAATTCCTCGCCAAATATTTAGGCGGTCGATTTGAACCTGCGGGCAATATTGCCAATCATTCCGGTGTAGTAAATCCGCCAACAACTAACAACTGTTGACTGTTGACTGTTGACTGTTGACTGTTGACAGACGAATAATTAATGACTCATAACAAATGACCGAAGTAATTTTTCTAGATGCCGCCGGTACACTATTTGACGTTCGCGGTAGCGTTGGCGAAGTTTACCGACAATTAGCCAATAGTTTTGGAGTAACAGTTAATAGTCAAGAGTTAAATGCAGCATTTTTCCAAAGTTTTGCCTCAGCAAGTCCGATGGCATTTCCAGGGATAGAATTAGCAAAAATTCCCCAGTTAGAATTGGAATGGTGGCAAACAGTTTCCGCTAAAGCCTTCCAAATAGCAGGCGTTTATCACCAATTTTCCGACTTTCCTAATTTCTTTGCCGAACTCTACGCTCATTTTGCCACCGCCGAACCTTGGTTCGTCTATCCCGACGTATTCCCAGCATTAAATAAGTGGCAGCAACAAGGAATTGAATTAGCCGTAGTCTCGAATTTCGATTCCCGACTTTATCCAGTATTAAAAGCACTCAATTTAGCTGAATATTTCACATCAGTGACAATTTCCACCGAAGTTGGTGCAGCAAAACCCCAGTCTCAAATTTTCACCGCTGCTTTGCAAAAGCACAACTGCATTGCCGAGAATGTTTTGCATATCGGCGATAGTTTCAAGGCAGATTATTGCGGTGCTAAAACTGCTGGTTTAAAAGCAATTTGGTTGAACCGAGAACAGAAAAAAGTAGAAGCAGGCAAATTGCCTTTAACTGAAACGAAAATAGAACAGTGCAGCAGCCTTGATTATTTGGCATTTTAACTTTACAATTTTAACTAACGTACACAATTTAATACATCAATTACAGCGTATTCCAGGTTTGTGAAGTGTAGGGACACGGCAGTGCCGTGTCCCTACGGGGAAGCTCACGATAGGCGGGTGTACTTCATAAACCTGCAAATCTGCTGTATCTGTAGGGTGCGCGCTGCGCACCTTACCGTTATTAACTAACGTACAAGATTTAATACATCAATAGCTTTACTGCTATAGGGAGACAGTAGTACCAAATCATGAAAAAAACATCGCTGACAACTATATTAACAGACACAATCACCGTGTTTTGGGGAGAATGGTTAGATTTGCGAGTCCGAATCCTGCCAGTTGCCGCCGCTGGTTTAGTATCCCCAGTAATTTACATTCTAGCTTTTGGTTTTGGGTTGGGAAGTTCCTTGCCTAAACCTGCAATTGGCGGCAATTATCTAGAATTTATGCTGCCGGGAATGGTAGCACTTTCATCGATGACAGTAAGTTTTACCGGCACAGTATTTTCGATTTGCGGCGAACGCCTTTTTACTAAAACATTTGAGGAATTGCTGTTGCTGCCAGTACACCCGATCGCTTTGCACGCGGGCAAAATGCTAGCAGGAATATTGCGGGGAATGCTGACTTCTGTTTCGGTAATTTTAGTAGCAGTTTTGTTTACTCAAAAGCTCGTCTTTCTGAACCCACTATTTTTGTTAGTGATAATTCTCAACTCCGCTGTGTTTGCGGGCCTGGGAGTGATAGTTGGGTTAACCGTAAAATCTCTGGAATCTGTCGGATTGTATAACAATTTTCTGATAACTCCCATGTCATTTTTAGGAGCGACATTTTTCGACCCAGCCTCGCTACCCGTAGCCCTGAAAGGAATAGTTTATCTGTTGCCGCTGACTTATGCCAGCATTGGATTGAGAGCCGCTGCTTACGATATGGCAAAGTTTCCTTGGTACAGCATACCTGTTTTGTTAGTAGCTGCGATCGCCTTTTCTTTAATCGGCGCCCGCCAGTTTTCTACCCAGCAAGACTGAAGGAAGTCATTAGTCATCGGTCATATCAACTCCGGTAGCATCGGAATTAATATTACCCACAGTCAGGACACGGCAGTGCCGTGTCCCTACACTTCACAAACCTGGAATACGCTGTAATACCGGTTCTGAGTTCAAAAATGTGATTATTAGTCATTAACTATCAGCTTAAAAAATATTAGAAAGTAACTTATAAATCAAGCGAAAAATAGCTGTTGCAGCGATCGCCCCCAAAGCACCCAACCATCCCGCAAACAACACGCCCGCGATCGGAGAATTCGGATAAAGCGTAACTGCCGCCGTCTGCAAAGCCGGGAAAAACCACAGCAAAGCGAGAGTACCTGCGCCAATAATCAACATCTCAGTCTGTTCGATCGCCCTGCGGTACTGAGCATAAATCAAACCCCCCACGATCGTACCCAACAATCCGATACCAACACTCGGAGAAAACGGTAAACTCGTCAGGGCGATCGCCAGCAACCCCCCCTCAAAACCCGTAAACGCAGCCCCTCCCAAAACCTCCCAAATCGAAAAAGCCCTTCTCCGCGAAGATTGCAGATTTCCCGGAGGAGTCGCAGGAACAGGCACAGGAGGCTGCTGAGTCGGTGGTGGCTGCTGAGTCGGTAGGGGAGTCGGAGTCGGTACTGTCGGGGGCGTCACGACGATAGTAGGCTGTTGAGAATTATACTTCAGAGCCTCTTCCACCTCCGCTGCAGATTGAAAGCGCTGACTCGGAGCCGGCAATAACATTCGATCGAGAACTTGAGCCAAACGCGAGCTTACCTGCACCCGAGAATGCCAATTCCACTCATTTCGATAACTATCAAACAACTCCGTCGGCTGCAAACCGCTGAGCAAAGTAATGCAAGTCACAGCCAGAGCATAAAAATCCGTTGCCGGATAAACTTCTTGCCCGCTCATCTGTTCTGGCGGAGCGTAACCCAAAGAATAAATACCAGTCGAAGCTTTTGCACTCCCAACACTTTGTGTTACTTGTTTAACAGCCCCAAAATCTAATAAATAAAGCCGACCGTTTTTACCCCGCATAATATTAGCAGGTTTAATATCCCGGTGAATCGAACCGCGAGAGTGCACAAAATCGAGAACCTTCAAAATTTGCCGCAGCACCTCCACCGTTTCCGCCTCCGAAAACCTGCCTTTAACAGCCAGTTCATCCTCCAAATTGTGACCGTCAATAAATTCTTGAACCAAATAGAAAAACTGATCGTTTTTCCCCGCCTGCAAACTCGGAACAGTCACCTCAAAAAACGCCAGCAAACTCGGAATTTGCGAATGTTCGTTTCCCAGTTCTTCCAGCACCGCCGCTTCCCGTTCAAAAAGAGTTTGAGCGATTTTTAGCTGTGCCGGAGTCAGACTTACCGACGGCTGCAAAAGTTTAGCAACGCACTGCCGCATCGCCGGAGTATAGCGGTCTCTTGCCAAAAACGCCGCCCCAAAACCGCCTTGACCCAACAACCTCACGGGCAAATAGCGGCCGCTCAAAATCAGGGGCATCCCGCAAGTAGTGCAAAACTTTTGCTGCACCGTTTTCAGCATCGAACTGTCATCTAGATCGGAAAAATAGTTTTGAGGGCGCGGGCAGCCCGGGCGGGTGCAATAAACTTCCATTTTGGTTTGCTATTGGGAATTGCTAATTTGGAATGGGGAATGGAGAATGGGGAATGGGGAATTGGTAATGGTTTAATTCCTAATTCTGCGCGGTTAAACTTTTCTTTTATACCAATCCCAGTTTATTTTACCCTTTTTATCTAGTTTTGGTATTAGTAGGTTTTGGCATCAAAAAAGCCAATTACCGATTCTCGATGCGCGATTCGCGATTCCCGATTCCCAATTTGCTAATTTTACCAGGGATTATCAAACCAGATTTTAATCTCTCAACTAACTGCAAACTGCTAACTACCAGCGACCTGAGAAATTAACTTCCCGCCGAATTTGGAGTTACTATTTCTATGAGTCCCAAATCGATCGCCGGGAGTTCTTTCTTCTCCTGGATGGTGGAATAAGTAGCAAATGTTGGCAAAATTTCATTGCTGAAAGCCTCTGCTGCTTTAGAACGGTAGCGGTTGGGGTTGTAAATCAGCGACAAAATCCGAGTTACTAAAACTTCGTCCATTTGAGATTTGTGTAAAACGCCCATAAGCAACTCTTTTTCGATCGCCGAAACCGACACAAAAGCAGCTCCCAGCCCCGACTGAACGGCATTTTTAATTGCTTCGATCGAATTTAGCTCCATCTCAATTTTCAAGCGGCGCGTGTCAATGCCGCAGCGAGTCAGTACCTGATCGATTACTTTGCGGATAGTAGACTGCGAATCAAGGGATATAAACTGCAATTTGTAAAGGTCTTCTTTTTGGATACTTTCTTGTTGTACCATCGGGTGAGATGGAGGGAGAATCAGAGCCAGTTCGTCCTCAGCGTAAGGAACAATTTCTAAAGCTTCTACAAGTTCGGTAGGAATTTCTCCGCCAACAATTGCTAAATCGATTTGTCCGTTGGCCACACTCCACGCCGTGCGGCGAGTCGAGTGAACGTGAAGCTGTACCGCTACATCCGGGTACTTTTGCCGAAACATCCCGATCATCCGAGGCAAAAGATACGTCCCCGTAGTTTGAGAAGCCCCCACAATCAAAGTACCGCCTTGGAGATTTTGCAAGTCTTCCAGAGCTCGACAAGTTTCCTGGCAAAGCGATAAAATTTTCTCGCCGTAACTCAGCAGCAGGTGTCCGGCTTCGGTGAGTTGAGCCCTGCGCCCCCCCCGATCGAACAGCGGCACGTCTAACTGTCTCTCTAAGTTTTGCACCTGCAAGCTAACTGCTGGCTGGGATACGTAGAGGCTGTCGGCGGCGCGTTTGAAGCTGCCTTCAGAAGCGATCGCCTTGAGAATGCGTAACTGGTCTAAAGTGAAAGGAAGGTCAGACATATATCTAAATTGTCAGTTGTCAGTTGTCAGTTGTCAGTTGTCAGTTGACGGTTGACGGTTGACTGTAGGCAGCGAACAGCAAACAGCGAACAGCAAACAGCGAACAGTCAACAGCGAACAGTCAACAGCGAACAGCGAACAGTCAACAGTCAACAGCGAACAGTGAACAGTTAACTGACTGATAACCGCTGAATGCTCCCATAGATACTTTGTGACACAAATTGGCCGCGAATCAATAACTTTTCTTAATATTTACAATGACGATCGACTTGGTGCTCAACTCCCACTTAGTTATTTTGGGACTTTTACTGGTTTTTGCGATCGCCCACAGCGGTTTAGCAGCCCTCCGGCCAAAAGGTGAAAAGCTGATCGGACCGAGACTTTACCGCGTTTTGTTTGCCCTTGTCAGTTTGCCGCTGGCCGTCATTCTGATTGTCTACTTTTTCAACCACCGCTACGACGGCGTACAGCTTTGGCAAGTACAGGGATTACCCGGAGTTAAACCCGCAGTTTGGATACTTTCGGCAATTTCTTTTCTGTTTCTGTACCCAGCAACATTCAACCTCCTAGAAATTGCCGCAGTCCAAAAGCCCCAAGTTCACCTCTACGAAGCCGGCATCATTCGCATCACCCGTCACCCGCAAATGGTGGGACAGGTGATTTGGTGCGTGGCCCACACCCTGTGGATCGGCACTAGCTTTACCCTCGTCACTTCCATCGGTTTGGTACTTCACCACCTGTTCGGAGTGTGGCACGGCGACAGGCGACTTCAGGCTCGTTTTGGCGAATCCTTTGAAACCCTCAAATCTCGAACCTCAATAATTCCATTTTTGGCAATCCTACAAAAGCGTCAAACCTTTGACTTGCTTGAGTTTCTGCGCCCTTCCTATGTAGGTGTAGTCATTTTTACGGGCCTGCTGTGGAAAATTCATCCTTTTTTGATGCGTGTCACTGGGAACATATACTGGTAGCATGATCCCTAGGATAGAAAAAAATTATTAAATTTTGAGGGATCATGGTGTTGTCGGTTAGCGAACGCACTTTTGCACAAGAGGTGTTTCAAGCCTCTACCCCCGTTTTAGTTCACTTTTCGGCTCCTTGGTGCGGTTTGTGCCGCGCGATCGACCCCACGCTTAAGACTTTTGAGTCACAGTGGGCAGGAAAAGTCAAGCTGGTAGGGGTGAATGCCGATCGATGTTTCAAGTTGGCCAACACTTACCGGCTGACAAGTCTGCCCACGCTGATTTTGTTTGAGGGCGATAAAGTTCGATTTAGATTTGAAGACTACCCAGGGCGGGAGGAACTGCGGCGGACTCTGGATTCCTGGATGCTCGCGGCTCACGTAGCTTCCCCATCTCAACGGCTGCAACTTCAGGAAATAGCCAACAGGTAACGCTTCCACGGCATTCGGCTTTTATGTAGAAGGCATTCAGAATTCCCCATTTGTCGCTCGGCCGCCCGACACCCAAATAAATCTCGCAGTCCTAGACTCACAGGACTGCGAGATTTTTTAATCTATCTTTTGGTCTAGATTTAAGGCGAAGTAGATCGATCGGGAAAATACGAAAACAAATCTCAAGCATTGTCGATCGGCAATTCTTAAGTATTGGAGCGAGTATTTTTGCCCACTCGCGCAGGCTTGTGTCACAATTGTTTACAGTTTTGGCAATATCTAGTAGAAACTTTAAACTACCTATCAGTCATGGAACTGCTTTATCAATACGCTTGGCTGATTCCAGTCCTGCCGCTGGCAGGCGCAATGCTAGTAGGTCTAGGCTTAATCACCTTTAACCAGGCAACCAACAAACTCCGACAAGCGAATGCGATATTAATCGTCTCCGCACTCGGAGGGTCAATGGTACTCTCTTTCGCATTGCTGTGGAGTCAACTACAGGGCCACGCACCCTACACCCGCACTATTCAGTGGGCTTCTGCTGGCGACTTCTCGCTGAATATGGGCTATATCATTGACCCCCTGACGGCGGTGATGCTGGCGATCGTAACCACGGTCGCCTTTTTGGTGATGATTTACACCGACGGCTACATGGCGCACGATGACGGGTACGTGCGCTTTTACGCCTACCTGAGCATCTTCAGCGCGTCGATGTTGGGTCTGGTAATCAGCCCGAACATCGTTCAGATTTACATTTTTTGGGAACTGGTAGGTATGTGTTCGTACCTGCTAGTCGGCTTTTGGTACGATCGCAAACCCGCTGCTGACGCTTGCCAAAAAGCCTTTGTCACCAACCGCGTCGGCGACTTCGGGCTGCTGCTGGGCATCCTCGGCATTTACTGGGCCACCGGCAGCTTTGAATTTGACGTGATGGGCGAACGCCTGCACTCCTTAGTCGAATCCGGCGCCCTCAGCGCTACTCTGGCGACAATCTTCGGCGTCCTCATATTTTTGGGGCCAGCCGCCAAATCCGCTCAATTCCCCCTCCACGTCTGGCTACCAGACGCAATGGAAGGCCCGACACCGATTTCGGCCTTAATCCACGCCGCGACAATGGTAGCCGCCGGCGTATTCCTGATCGCTCGGATGTACCCGGTATTTGAAGGGCTGCCGGCAGTCATGAATTTGATCGCCTGCACGGGCTGTTTTACGGCATTTATGGGTGCTTCGATCGCGATTACCCAAAATGACATCAAAAAAGGCTTAGCCTACTCCACCATCTCCCAGCTCGGCTACATGGTGATGGCAATGGGCATCGGCGCTTACAGTGCCGGACTTTTCCACTTGATGACTCACGCTTATTTCAAAGCAATGCTGTTCCTGTGTTCGGGTTCAGTGATTCACGGGATGGAAGCAGTTGTAGGCCACAACCCCGCACTCGCTCAAGATATGCGAGTCATGGGCGGCTTGCGGAAATATATGCCGATTACAGCAAGTTGCTTTTTGATCGGCAATTTAGCAATCTGCGGAATTCCGCCGTTTGCTGGTTTTTGGTCAAAAGACGAAATCCTCGCCAGCGCCTTCGCAGCAAATCCCGCTTTGTGGGCTGTTAGCTGGCTGACGGCCGGGATGACCGCGTTTTATATGTTCCGAATGTATTTCAGCACCTTTGAGGGCGAATTCCGGGGAAATGACAGCGCCATCAAGCGGCAACTGCTGCAACCCGGGGTTGTTTTTGGCCCGGGAGCGATGAATGTTAAGGAATTGGCGTCAACTGGCGAAAGTCACGACGAACACGACCATTTGCCTCACGAATCTCCTCTGACAATGGCTTTGCCGTTAGTGTTGTTGGCAGTACCTTCTGTGTTTATCGGTTTTCTCGGTACGCCGTTTGCCAATTATTTCGAGCAGTTTGTTCGCGCGCCAGGGGAGTCTCTCGAAGAAGTATTGGAACACGCTGCCGAGTTCGATTTGACGGAATTTCTAATCATGGGCGGAAGCTCTGTAGGTATTGCTTTGCTGGGCATTACTTTGGCTTCTCTGATGTATTTGAGCCGTAAAATTGATGCAGGGGCGATCGCCCAAAAGATCAAACCGCTTTACGAGTTCTCCCTCAACAAGTGGTATCTCGATGACATCAACGAATTTCTCTTCGTCAAAGGCAGCCGCCGTTTAGCGCGGCAAGTCATGGAAGTGGATTTGCGAGTCGTCGATGGTGTGGTTAATTTGACAGGTTTTCTCGCCCTGGTAACAGGCGAAGGATTGAAATACATTGAGAACGGTCGCGCTCAATTTTATGCCCTGATTGTGTTTGTCGCAGTTCTGGGTTTTGCGATCGTTTCGGGAGTCAGTTAAATCGGTAGGGACACGGCATTGTCCATTAGTGTCAACAAACAGGTAAAACCGATAGTCCGACAGGGAATGAATTCCCTGTCTCAAAGCTAAAGTCCTCTTAAGAGGACTGAAGAACTCCTTAAACCTCTTATTGTGGAACAGGCATCTTGCCTGTTCAATACTGGCTTTTTTGGAGATATCTATTAGTCCTCTTGAGAGGACTTTCGCTATTAGCCAGGGGTTTCAACCCCTGGCGGACTGGCGGAATTGCAGATGATCGGCTTAAGTTGACACCAATGGGCATTGCCGTTTCCCACCAGAAGATATTTTAACAACGGTATTAGCTTAATAACTCACAATTGACAATTAGCCAATAGAAATAAATCTTTGATTAAACTCAACTTTTGCGATCGCATAATTGGTCCAAATAATAGCAAAAAAAATTGTTCCGTATAAAGAAAGTATAAAATTTAGGCTAAAAGTGCCAAAATGTGTTTAAACCTAATAACTGATGGATCATTTTAAAACGCAATGGATACAGCTAACTTTCCCTGGTTAACCACAACAATCCTGTTTCCTATTGCTGCGGCTTTGCTGATTCCTTTGATTCCCGATAAGGACGGCAAGACGGTGCGGTGGTATGCTTTGATTGTCGGTTTGATCGATTTTGCTCTGCTTGTTTACGCTTTTTACACTCAGTACGACTTCAGCAATCCTGATTTGCAACTGGTAGAAAGTTACTCTTGGGTGCAGCAACTCGATTTGAATTGGTCGGTGGGTGCTGACGGTTTATCGATGCCGCTGATTTTGCTGACTGGTTTTATTACTACTCTGGCTACTTTAGCTGCTTGGCCGGTCACATTTAAACCGAAGCTATTTTACTTTTTGATGTTGACAATGTACGGCGGCCAAATCGCAGTTTTTGCCGTGCAGGATATGTTGCTGTTTTTCCTGGTTTGGGAACTGGAATTAGTCCCGATTTACCTGATTTTGTCAATCTGGGGCGGCAAGAAGCGCCTCTACGCAGCAACTAAGTTTATCCTATACACCGCAGGCGGTTCGCTGTTTATTTTGCTGGGCGGGCTGACGATGGCGTTTTACGGGGATACGGTGACTTTCGATATGCGGGCGATCGCAGCTAAAGATTACGCCCCCAATGTAGAATTGATCCTGTATACAGGTTTCTTAATAGCTTACGGCGTCAAACTGCCAATTTTTCCGCTGCACACTTGGCTCCCTGACGCTCACGGCGAAGCAACCGCACCCGCCCATATGTTGCTAGCAGGAATTCTGCTAAAAATGGGAGGCTACGCTTTGCTGCGGATGAATGCGGGAATGCTCCCAGATGCTCACGCTACCTTCGCACCGATTTTAGTAATTTTGGGTGTGGTAAATATTGTTTACGCCGCCTTAACTTCTTTTGCTCAGCGCAATTTGAAGCGGAAAATTGCTTATTCTTCGATTTCCCACATGGGCTTTGTGTTAATCGGGATAGCTTCGTTTACCGATTTGGGAACCAGCGGTGCAATGCTGCAAATGGTTTCCCACGGTTTAATCGGGGCGAGTTTGTTCTTTATGGTGGGTTGCACGTACGATCGCACTCACACGCTCATGCTCGATGAAATGGGCGGTGTAGGACAGAAAATGCGTAAGGTTTTCGCCATGTGGACTGCTTGTTCTATGGCTTCTTTGGCTTTGCCGGGAATGAGCGGTTTTGTAGCAGAATTAATGGTATTTGTGGGTTTTGCAACGAGCGATGCTTACAATCCAGTGTTTAAGGTTTGCGTGGTATTTCTAGCCGCTGTCGGGGTGATTTTGACTCCTATTTATCTCCTGTCGATGCTGCGTGAAATCTTCTACGGGCCTGAAAATAAGGAATTGTCGGAGCACGAAGAATTGGTGGATGCGGAACCGCGAGAAGTGTTTATTATTGCGGCGCTGTTAGTGCCGATTATTGGCATTGGTTTGTATCCGAAGATGCTGACTCAGGTTTATGATGCGACTACTGTACAGTTGACTGCAAAGTTGCGCGATTCTGTACCTTCGTTGGTTGCTAAGGCTGCTGCGGATAAAACTGTGTCTCTGCGTGCTCCGGCGATCGAGCCGAGCAAGTTGTGATTTGAACTGGATGTAGGAATCAAACCCCCAAACCCAATTTAAAAACGGGTTTGGGGGTTTTCTATTTTGTTTTGGGCTGAAGCTTGTCTATTAGAGTTTTGCATCAATTTGCGATGATGTTATCTTTGAGATGTTTAGTCTTAACAATTTGATACTCAAAGAGAATGACAGACTATATTCGAGAGCATTATGTCAAGCCACTTTATCTCAAGGTTTTACGTGGTAACTTTTTAGAGATTGGCAAAGATGTAGATGCGTTTGTGAACTCGACAAGAGTTGCTCTAGATGAAGTAACTAACAAAGAACTGATCCAGATGTATAACGGTTGTTGGAGGCATACAATGACTGCAAGTTGGCTTTGTGGAATTGGGCGCTTTTCCCAACATCTCAAGAAAATTGAAACTTTGCTGATGCCAAGTCAAACTTCTTATGCAGGACAATTTCATTGTTTTGCATTAGCTCGTTTGGACGGTGCTGAGTCGGTAAGAGTTTTGCGATCGTATTTAGACACCTACTTACCCGTTGGCGATCGAGAGTACGATCAATTATGGGCTATTGGAGCCTTACGGTGGTTAGATAGCAGGCATGGAACAGATTATGCACAGGTTTATCTAGAAAACCCCGATAATTGGAAACTTGGATATCGAGATCAAGAATACGGGACATTAAGCGCAGAGGAAGGCATTCTCCACTTTCAAAAGGTTATGGACTTTGTAAACAAGTATTTCCCAGAATTTGCGGCGTAGATAGCTCGGCTTCCTACATATCGATTTGCCTGAAAGAAGCGATAATAAATAAGATGCCATTTTGATTGTAAAAGTGTGCTAACTATGACTGAGTTACTTGAGCGTGCGATCGCGCGCGTTGAAAACCTTGTCTGCAAGTGAGCAAGATGCGTTAGCGAAGCTTGCAGAAGAGGATCGCCTCAATGATTTTGGAAGAACTTCAAGACGATCTAAGATGCGATCGAGCATTTTCCCGTTCTCCCGATGTTCTTGCCAAACTTGCAGCCTCCGCAATGGCTGAGTATCACGCAGGTAAAACCCAAGAACTCGATCCAGAAACATCGTGAAGTAGTGAGCTATCATATCCATATCGATCGGATATTATAGCTATGAGAGATTGCTCATGAAGATTAAGGCGATTATCTGGCAAGAAGATGGCGTATGGTGTGGCTCAGTTCCAGGTTGTCACACCTGGGGAGAGAGTTATGAACAGTTGTTAGAGATGCTAGAAGATGCTGTTCAGGGTTGGCTTGAAGTCGCCAGTCAGCAAAATGAACTTGCGCCCGATAAACAGTTAATTGAGTTATCTCTCTGAAATCTGTTTCTGGTAAAGCACTCTGCAAATTAGTCTTAATTGTTCTTTTTCGCGAGACAAATATGCTATAATTAAAGGTGTTAGATTTTGCTTAAAAATTAAGCTGTTTGAGTTTAACTTTATGAGAACGTTCACTGCGGTTGTTGAGAAAGACCATGAAACTGCTTTGTATGTAGGCTATGTTCCCGGTTTCCCTGGAGCCCATTCTCAAGGAGAAACTTTAGACGAACTACAAGCGAACCTGCGTGAAGTGATCGAGATGCTGTTGGAAGATGAGAATCTAGCTTTCAATGCAGAGTTTGTTGGTACTCAGCAAATTGTAGTTGCGTAGGTTATGAGCAATATTCCTGTTTTGAAGCCCCAAGAGATTGTTCGCATCTTACAAAATCTTGGGTTTGTCGAGGTTCGTCAGAAGGGTTCGCACAAGCAGTTTCGTCATGAAGATGGTCGAGGAACGACTGTTCCATTTCATAAAGGTCGCGATATTTCTCCGAGATTGCTACGACAGATTGCAGGTGACATTGAATTGACCGTGGAAGAGTTTTTACAGTCTTGGTAAAATATAAGGGAATACTAACCAAACTGCAACTCATGCTAAAAACCATCGAAGGCATTTATCAGAATGGGCAGATAGTGAGCTATCATATCCATAATAGGATCAAAAGTTATAAAAAAGAGGGAATGTATGCAAACAATCCTTTTGAGTCGTGAAGAAGTCGCTCGTCGTGCGAAACATTTGTATGAGAGCACCATCCGCCAAAAAATTGAATTAGAAGAGAATATTGGCAAGATGGTCATCATTGATATAGAAACAGGCGACTACGAAGTTGATAAAACTGGGCTAAAAGCCGCACGTAGTCTGATGGCAAAGCATCCGTATGCTCGACTTTTTGGCATTCGTATTGGTTACAATGTGGCTGCTTCGTTGGGTGGTGTAATGGAGCGTGTCAACAAGTGATTTGTGGTATTGTGACCGATCGGCACGCGATCGCCCTTGTTGACGTTTCTCCTCCCAAGCGGCTCTACTTTCCCGATCGAGTTTGTCATAGATACGGGCTTCACTGACTACCTATGTTTGCCACCGGAGGCAGTTACCTTACTGGGGTTGCCGTTCCTGTACGATCTCCCTGTAAACTTAGCAGATAACAGTGAAGTCCTAGTAGCAGTTCACGAAGCAATCATCCTTTGGGACGGGGAAGAACGAGAAGTTCGTGTATTTGCTACAGGGCGAAGGCCTCTGATTGGAACTGCTTTGCTGGACGAGCAAGAACTTGTGATTCAGTTCATTGAGGGGGGATTAGTGACGATTGATGAGTTGTAGTTTCCAACACTCGATCGCAATACCCAATACTTCAAAATTACCCTTTGGTCGATCGCTCTTTAATACACTAATTATGATTCAAGACTTATCCTAACTGGGAGCATACGCTCCATCATCTACAATTGAGTGAGGCGGAGTATTCTCCATGGAGCTTTATACTGAGGCATTTTTATGTTGAACGTGACAGTTGATGAAATCCAGCGCGATCCTTCAAAGTATCTGCGTCAAGTGGAGGCAGGTGCAACTTTTGTTATCCTGCAAGCAGATAAGCCGATCGCCGAACTCAGACCTATTTCTAGCAGCAAGCAATTACGACCATTCGGTTTGTGTGCAGGCGAGTTTACCGTTCCAGATGATTTCGACGCTCCTTTGCCGGAAGATATCCTCAGTGCATTTGAAGGTAAATGAAGATTCTGCTAGATACGCACATCTTTTTATGGTTCATCAGTGGTGACGCGCAGTTATCAACAGATGTTCGAGATGCAATTCGCGATCCAGATAATGAGGTCTATTTGAGTGCAGTTTCAGTCTGGGAAGCAATTGTCAAGTACCAGTTGGGTAAGTTACCTCTGCCGGAGCATCCCGAAACATATTTACCCAAACAGCGCGCTCTTCATCAAATTGTCAGTCTTTCTCTTGATGAAAGTAGCGTAGCTCAACTGGCTAAACTGCCACCATTACATCGCGATCCATTTGACAGAATGCTTATCTGTCAAGCTTTAGAGAATGGTCTGACTATTGCAACAGTTGATGGGGTAATTCGTGCCTACTCGGTCAGCGTTATCTAGCAGTTCACGCTTATTTGCCGTCGCACAACTTCATGGCGCCATTCGCGATTGCCATACCCAATACCCAATACTTCAAAATTACCAGTAGGTCGATCGCTCTTCAATTCGGTACGTTAGCGAAGCCCTCGAAGAGGATCGCTCTCTTAATTTCTATCCTTATTGTTATGCCTAAAGTACGATTTTTGTCAAGGGCGATCGCACCCTCGCAAGTTGCAATTTGAACCGGAGGCAAGGAAAAAAAACCCAAAACCCGTTTAATAATCGAGATTTTGGGGTTTTATGTATTTTTTTGGCGATCGAGCTTTTAGGATTCTTATTACTTTTGTTTTGCCCGAACCCAGTAAGTTTTGAAGCGATGCCCTAAAATCCTTAGCAGATAGCTATTAAAATACAGATTGCAAGCTTATTCGCTTTCCAGAATGCAAAATCAAGAGTCATCTATTGTTTTCGATCGAGAACGCGCTTCTTCCTACGACAAAAGATTCGCTAAATTGGCTCCGATGCGCGACGCACTTCATTTACTGATCCGCCTGGTACTTTCCGAACTTCCTACCGATGCACGGATTCTCTGTGTCGGTGCGGGAACCGGCTTGGAATTGATTTATCTGGCTCAAGTGTTTCCACAGTGGCAGTTTACTGCGGTAGAGCCTGCGGCACCGATGCTTGACATCTGTCGCCAACGCGCCGAAGAGTGCGGTATTGCCTCACGTTGCACTTTTCACGAAGGTTATCTCGATTCACTGCCCGCATCGCACTCTTTCGATGCGGCGACTTGCCTTCTGGTTTCTCACTTCTTTATGCAACAAGATGAGCGGCGCAACTTTTTTAGTCAAATTGCTTCACGACTTTGCCCTAACGGATATTTGGTCAGTGCCGATATAGCTTCCGATATGTCTACTTCAGCGTACCAAAGCCTTTCCGAGGTTTGGCTGCGAATGCTGAGGTATTCCGAAGTGCCTGCTGAGGAGATAGAAAAGTTTCGTGCTTCTTATGGTCGAAATACTGCTGTGCTACCGCCACTTGAAGTCGAATCAATAATTGCATCCAGCGGCTTTGATACACCTGTATTGTTCTTACAGACCCTTCTGATTCATGCCTGGTATGCTAGGCGAACACCACCCTCGCTGGAAGTGAATTTATCAACAGCCGCTGAAAAATCTCCTGAAGTGGACTGACAAAAACCAAGTGTGACGTTGCAAAGTTTTCTGGAAGCCGCAGAACCGAGTCGCGCCGAAGAGCGATCGCAATACCAATACCGAATACTTCAAAATTACCAGTAGAGCGATCGCTCTTCTATTCGGTATTGCGTTAGCGAAGCCCTCGAAGAGGATCGCTCTCTTAATTTCTAGCGTTATTGTTCTGCCAAGAGCGCGATATTTGTCAAGGGCGATCGCGCTATCTTTGATTCTTAGGGCTTCAGATCGAGCAGTTGGCGGTAATTGACACCCCGATCGATTATTGTACCGCCTCAGATTGTTTGAGGGCTGCACTGAACCCGAAGTTGTTAAGATTCAGCAGCGATCGGGAATCCTGAAATTCTCTGTTGCCGAATCGGGATGTGAATCACAAACTCAGTGCCCGCTTCAGGTGTAGAAAAACACTTGATTTTACCGCAATGTTTTTCAGTAATGATTTGATAACTAATCGACATCCCCAAACCCGTACCTTTACCGATCGGTTTGGTAGTGAAAAAGGGGTCAAAAATGCGCTGCTTCACTGAGTC
>NZ_JAUBPE010000080.1:0-34853 GCF_036700565.1 Microcoleus pseudofavosus SVA1_A4 | reverse complement strand
GAGGACAGGGCAGGGCCGTTTCCCTCCCCCGATTCTTGGTAGGGAAACGGCACTGCCGTGTCCTGATTTCGGGTAATATTAATTCTGATGCTACCGGATTTGATATTATTTATATCGATTATTATTATTGCTGCTGAAATTGAGCCAACAACCAAGCCCCTACCTGTGCTTGATCTTCAGTGCGACTCCGCCGCAAAGCCTCTTCCAACACAGCAATAGTTAATCCCGGCAAAACTTCCGATTGAACGATCCGCCTACTGCCATTATCAGCAATAATAGCAAAAGCAATAATTTGAGATTTCTGCACGTCTACTACCCAATATTCAGCGACTTTTAACTCTTCGTAAAGCAACCGTTTTTCACCGATATCATCAGCCAAAGTTGAGTCAGCAACTTCTATGACTAAATCTGGCGGTGGGGTAACGTCAAGACTTGCGATCGAAGTTCCCCTAGGTACTAATTTTGCTCTTTCTCCAATGTAGTAAGATACGTCTGGCTGACACTCTCGGACTCCTGTTTTACGGTAGCTACAGTTATCCAAACCATTTAAAGGGATAGCTTTCGCAATACAGAACAGACTCACTCCTAAAAAAATACTTCCATTGTCTCTAGCATGATCTGGCCCTACTGACATAGTTTCAATCCTCATTTGTCCGTTGCGGTAGTAGCATTTTGCTTTATTGTAAGCTGGGTCATCTGCCATCGCGATGAATTCTTCCCATGTTGCTACTACCCAGGTGTCTGTAGGTAATTTAGTTGTTAAGGTACTCATTTTTCACCTTTTGACGAAACAGTTTTGGTGACTATTTTTGTTGTTCAATGACGCTCTCATTTAATCGTAGCACATTCGATCGCCCTCTCAATTCCCCCTTTTCCAAATCTTGATTTCCCCCAACCAACCAGCACTAACAATAGTCTTCCCATCCGCGCTAATCGCCACAGCGCTAACATAGCCAGCATGACCGCTCAAAGTACCTCTCAAATCGCCCGATCGCACATCCCAAAGTCTGATACTCTTATCCCAACTCCCAGTAACCAGAGTAGTGCCATCCCGACTGAATGCCACAGACCAAACTCCATCGGTATGCCCGCTCAAACGCCGAATTAACTGCCCGTTTCCGGCATTCCACAAACCGATTGTACCGTTGCTGTTTCCCGCCGCTAAACTCTTGCCGTCGGGAGTAAAAGCTAGGGACAAAACAGACAAATTTTTGCCGCTAATCGTGCGAATTGCTTGACCTGTAGCTAAATTCCACAACCTAATTGAACCATCTTTGCTGCCACTAGCTAAAGTTTTGTTGTCAGGACTGATAACAACAGCATTCACCAACCCAGAATGCCCGGTCAAAGTCCGCAGCAACTCCCCCGTTTTAGCGTTCCAAATCTTAATCGTTTTGTCCCAACTGCCGCTGGCTACAAATTGACCGTCTGGACTGACGGCAACGCTCGAAACTGCATTGGAATGACCGCTCAAAGTGCGTACAACCGCACCAGTTTCTAAATTCCAAATTTTCACCGTTTTGTCGTCGCTGCCGCTAGCTAACAACTTTCCGTCCGCACTCGCCCCCAGTGCGTTTACGGCTTCCGTGTGTCCTTGCAGGGTAGTTTTTAATTGCCCGCTGGGAAAATTCCAAACTGAGATTGTGCCGTTGCTATTTCCTGTAGTAAAATAAGTTGAAGCTAGGGCAAGGGAACTGACAACTTCCGAAGGCCCTTTGAGGGTATTTGTAGCAGCAAAGGCGATCGCACTTGCGGGCGGGCGGGGCGCATTATTCGCCGGAGTTTTTGGGTTTCCGGCATTAGGAGATTGGGGTACTACTGGCAGCGAAATAGTCGATCGCCATTTCATGAAAGTATTGATTTCTATCCCCGCCGCCACGATTTTATCGGAGTTATCCTCTAACCTGACAATGCCGTTAATTGCGACAACTCGCCCCGCATCGTCGAGCACCGGGCCGCCGCTCATGCCCGCTCTCACTAAGTTGTTGTATACCAATGTATAACCGTTCCAGGGAGTTTGGCGGCCGGTAAGCTGACCTTCCGTGGCGATGAAAATCGGCTGTCTCAGAGAACCGCCGGATATCGGCCAGCCGGCCACATAAGCCTTGTTTCCCTTAGTTGCTGAGGAATTGGCTAATTGAGCCAGGGGGTAACTTTGAGCGCTGCTGAAGGGTACGACGGCCAAGTCCATCCCCGGCACTCGCCGCACGAGGCTGTATGATACAGAGTGAGCTTGGCCGTCGGGAGTTACGACCTCGTAACCGCCGGCTTTATCGACAACGTGCCAGTTTGTGAGAATATAGTATGTGCTGCCTTGTTTCTCTAAAATTACTCCAGAACCGCCTTTTGGGCCCTGGATGCGAACAGTAATTTGTTGGGCAACGGTTTTAACTTTGTCGGCGGTTAATGCGAGGGCAATTTGAGGTGATGTGATTGGGATGAGGGCGATCGAACTCAGAGCGATCGCAGCACTCAAAATAGCCGGAATTGTTCTGCTGTAATTCATTATTGTGTAAATTTAACATACCCATATATCAACTGACGGATAACTTTTCCGGTTTGTGGGATATTGTGGCATATTGACGGTTGAGAACGCATTTATGGCCTGCGCGATCGAACTTTCGACATTCGCACAAGCCTCACAATATGTGACACAGCCCTCTGGCTAGCAGAAAAATTTAGAATCGGGAACCGCACCTAGCCTCAACAATAGCAACTGGCTGATCTCTATTTTTTTCTCGGCAAATCAGAATTTGAGCCAAACGCTGCTCGGAATAATACCCATTAGCCATCCAGCCGATAGGTGCGCCCGCGATCGCGCCGACTGCTAAACCAGTGATCAGGCTCGAAATAAGATGCTTTCGGGCGATCGGGTTTTCTTGCATAAAAATTTATCCTAAACACTTAACCTTAGCAAAAATACCACAAATAAAATTTACTGTCTTCCTCCTATTTACTTATTTCCTAAGTAGTAACCCAGGATTAAGTATAATTTTCTTCACAGTCCGCTTAACACAATCCCATGCAGCAATAATCAAGCATCCAAACTTAACAAAACCGATGGCAAGAAATATATGGTATTTAGAAACTGGGACAAAGAATTAACTGAGGAAAATCTCCGAGATCAAATAACCAAAGCCAAGCAAGCATGGAAAAACGCTGAGGCTACAGAGTCGCGTGCCGAATCCGTGCAGTATAACCAGTCTGAAGATTTAATAGTTATCAAACTGAAAAACGGTGCTATTTTTTCTTTTCCGCCAAAGCTGGCACAAGGCTTAGAAGGTGCTTCACCAGAACAACTTGCTGATGTTTGGCTACCACCTTCCGGTAGCAGCGTGCACTGGGAAAGCTTAGATGTTGATTTTGGCATTCCCGAACTTGTAGCAGGTATTTTTGGCACAAAATATTGGATGGCTGAATTAGGAAGGAAGGGAGGACAGGCAACTTCAAGCTCTAAATCGGCAGCAGCACGGAAAAATGGCAAGAAAGGCGGACGACCTAAAAAGAATATTTCTGTTAATTCTTGAAATCCTTTTGAGCTGTCAGATACCAGCGAATAAAATCCCCGACTTCTCCAAGAAGTCGGGGATTTTGCATTCAATACTATGCCAAATCAAACAGCAAAAATTCAGCATCTTCCGTAGCTTCAATCGCCAATTCAGATTCGCCGCTAACCGCCGCAGCGTCGCCATTTTTCAAAGGCAAACCGTTGAGCAAAACCGAGCCGCGAGCCACTTGCACCCAAGCATGGCGATTCGGCTGCAAAGCATGAGAAACCCGCGAGTCTTTATCCAAAACAGCCGCATACAAATCCACATCTTGATGCACTTTTACCGCACCATCTCTGGCATCTCGCGCCGCCACTAGGCGCAGTTTTCCGCGCCTTTCTTCCACTGGAAAATCCCGCTGTTCGTAACTCGGCTGCAAGCCTTTTGTATCGGGTAACAGCCAGATTTGCAGCAAATGAACCGGGTCTGTCTTCGAGTTATTGAACTCGCTGTGCTGGATACCCGTACCTGCACTCATCCGCTGCACTTCACCGGGTTTAATCACTGCACCAGTACCCAAACTGTCCTTGTGTTCTAATGCTCCTTCTAATACATAAGTAATGATTTCCATGTCGCTGTGCCCGTGAGTGCCGAAACCTTTGCCGGGGCTAACAAAATCCTCATTAATTACCCGCAAAGAGCGAAAATTCATATAATTTGGATCGTAATAGCCGGCAAAAGAAAATGTGTGGTAACTGTCCAGCCAACCGTGATTGGCGTGTCCTCTTGCTTCACTTTTTCTGACGGTAATCATTTTCTGAATCCTCAGTGAAATTTATCGGGTGTTTCTTTGATGTTTTTATTTTAAACCGAGTCAAGCTATTATGGATAGTACGCACTTAAAAGTGCGGTAGTTACCAAAAAGATACTATGCAAGTCCAAGAAGTAAACCTCGATCGAGCAAATTGCCCTGTAGAACGCACTCTAGAGGTGATTGGCGGGCGCTGGAAAGTCTTGATTCTGCGGGAGTTGTTTCCAGGAGTGAAGCGTTTTAACGAGCTGCAACGAGCTGTCAACGGCATTACTCAGAAGATGCTGACGCAGCAACTGCGGGAAATGGAATCAGACGGGATTGTGCACCGGGAAATTTACCTGCAAGTGCCGCCAAAAGTTGAATATTCGCTAACGCCTTTGGGCGAAAGTCTCAAACCGATTATTAATGCCATGCACGAATGGGGAATTCAGCATATTAGCGAAGATCGAGAATGAGCGGTTTCTAGATGTTTTTTTCCCTCTTCCGACAGATTTCAAAATTTCAACCTAGTTCAACAATAATAATATGAACAACATAGAGCGTCTCGCCACCCTCAACCGCATCCGCAAACTCAGCCGCCTGATGGATACCGCCATTGGCATCCCCGGCACTAAATTTCGCATTGGTTTAGATCCCATTATCGGTTTAGTTCCGGGTGCTGGGGATATCGTAGATACCGCATTTTCCGCCTACCTAATTTACTTAGCAACTCGATTCAATATTCCCCAAAAAACTCTAGGGAAAATGATTTACAATATCGGTCTAGAAGCCGTTGTTGGTTCAGTACCTTTAGTAGGAGATATCTTCGATGCTTTTTATAAATCCAACATGAGAAATCTGGCGCTTTTAGAAGCACACCTCGAAGCAGTTGAACCAGAACTAGCCGCAGTTGCAGAACCTGTTCCTCAATCTATTAAATTGTAGGTACGGGTTTCACAAACAATAATTGTAAATAACCAGCAATCTCTCAAGCCCGCCCCCATCAAACGAAAAATCCCCGCGCCTATTTTTCGCATTTAAAATGTAGGGGCGGGTTTCACAAACAATAATTGTAAATAACCAACAATATCTCAAACCCGCCCCCACCCAACGAGAAATCCCCGCGCCTATTTTTTGCATTTAATATAAATCAAGGTTGATGTGGATTATTTGTTAGGTGGGGCGGGTTTCTTAGATTGTTCATAGCTGGCCGGTATTATTTGTAAAACCCGCCCCTACATTTTAATCATTGATGTCGTTTAACTGCTTCCACCAAAGCAACAACATCGGCTTCCAGAGTATTAAAAGCCGTTACCAGTCTAATAGTACATTCATCCCACCGATAAAACAGAAAGCCTTCAGCTAAAACCGCTGTAATTATCGATTCGGGAAGTTGAATAAAAATCTCGTTGGCTTCAACTTGATGGCAAAACTTTGCTCCCTCAACTCCCGCCAAACCTTCGGCTAATTTGGCTGCCATATTATTTGCATGAGCCGCATTCTTCAGCCACAAATCATCGGTTATATACGCTTCCAACTGCGCCGACAAAAACCGCATTTTCGAGAAAAGATGCCCGCTGCGCTTGCGGTAAAAAGGGAAAGTCTTTGCCAATTCTGGATTAAAAAATACCACAGCTTCCGCAGCCATCGCACCGTTTTTTGTCGCTCCAAACGAGAGAATATCCACACCAGCCCGCCAAGTGACATCCGCAGGAGAACAGCCAAGACTGGCGACAGCATTGGCAAAGCGAGCTCCATCCATGTGCAGGTGCAAATTGCGATCGCGAACCACTTCCGAAATGTGGGAAATTTCCGCTGGATTGTAGACTGTGCCGGCTTCCGTTGCTTGAGTGATGCTGACGGCTGCGGGCTGTACGTGATGGACGACACCTGCACCAGCGCGATCGAGCTTTTTTCCTAAAGTCTCTGCCTCTATTTTAGCATGATTTCCTGTTACTGTCACTAACTTTGCACCGCCTGTAAAAAACTCCGGCGCGCCGCATTCATCTACATTAATATGAGATTCCCCGTGACAGTAAACAGCCCCGTAAGGAGGAGTCACAACCGCAAGGGCTAGCGCATTAGCAGCAGAACCTGTTGCAACAGGAAAAACAGTCACCGATGTCTCGAACAAATCCGAGAATTTAACTTGCAAACGCTCAGTATATTCATCATCTCCGTAAGACATCACAGCACCGCAATTAGCCGCTGCTATCGCTGCCATAATCTCCGGCGAAACCCCGGTTGCATTGTCGCTACAAAAATTCATTAGAATAATTGGTAAATAGAATCTATAATATAACTCAACACTCAACAGTCAACACTCAAGCATTAAACCAAGAGGCAGAATTATGGCAGAGTACCGTCAAATAGAATACCGTATCGGCAAAGACGGCAAAATTACCGAAACCGTCCTCAACGCCACCGGTTCTAGTTGCACCGAAACCACCGCCGGAATTGAAAAAGCCCTCGGAAAAGTAGAATCTCAAGAATTGCTGCCAGAATACTACCAAGGCGAAGAAAATTTGGTCGTTGAACAAACGCAGACTTTAAAACAAGTTTAGAAGAGTTAAAGATGTTTGATCTCCTCGGTGCAACAGTTGATGTAACAACAGTGCCTGCCTTCAGCTTCGCGCTGGCTGTCGGGGGCATTTTTCTAATTTTAGTCTACCTTTATGCTGCATCTGAGGCGGGAGATGCGATCGAGTTTAAGTACGATACAATTCTGCGGGAACGCATGAATCAGCTAGACATTCTCGATTGGCAAGATTTAGGCGAAAAAGCAGGCTTAAGTCGCTACGGGGTGCGTTTAGTGCGGCAGGGAGACGTGGGAAAACTCACGGTAAACCAACTGAGGCGGCTGGCAACAGTGCTGAATTTGAATTTTCAAGAGTTCGATCGCACTTTGAGCGCGCTGCCAATATCGGCTACAATCACAACTAATCCCACCGAAATAGAAGAATTGAAGCAGCAGTGTTTCCGGCTGCGAGAAGAATTGCAGCAGCAAAAAACTCAATTAACTGCCGATTTTCGCCGCGCTACCTTTGAACAGTTGCAA
This sequence comes from Microcoleus pseudofavosus SVA1_A4, assembly GCF_036700565.1. Taxonomy (NCBI): domain Bacteria; kingdom Bacillati; phylum Cyanobacteriota; class Cyanophyceae; order Oscillatoriales; family Microcoleaceae; genus Microcoleus; species Microcoleus pseudofavosus. The sequence continues at coordinate 27,514 of NZ_JAUBPE010000080.1, read as the reverse complement.
ACTTTGTTAACCAACTATCCCGCCGCCCGCAAAATGGCAGAAGCCAAGCCGGATATGCCCGCCAAAAACCTCTCTGCTTTGTTTACTCCCTTAGAAAATCTCTTGTCGAGTTGGGGTTTTGAAACAATCGGTTCAGCTTGGGAACAAGTGACTTACAATCCGCAGTTGCACCAGCCGGATGTTGAGGATATAACAGAAGGAGAGTTAGTTTATATTAGGTTTGTCGGCTATCGAGATGGAGAGCGAATCCTTGCTCCCGCTAAAGTTAGCCGCACCCTGCCAGGTGGCATAAAAAATTAAGTAAGGGGCGCAATGCGACCCTACAAATAGAGTAGATGCGTAAGTCCTATAAACTTAGCTGCACCACCCAGGGCTGCCTGAAAAATTAAATCTAAAATCTAAAATCTAAAATCAACATGACTACAGTTGCAATTGACTTCGGTACCAGCAACACGGTTGTCTGCATGCTCAACCCGGATACGCAAACACCAGAAACTTTGAGATTGGGCGAGATATCCCGCATTTTCAAAACGCACAAATCGAGCGGAGATGTTCGAGAAATACCTGTAGTGCCGACTTTGGTATTTGTGAAAAATGCGGAAGATTTGGTATTGGGAGAAAAAGTGCGATCGCAGCGTTTGGGACAGTCACAGCCAGAGCGCTTTTTCAAAGCTTTTAAACGCGATTTAGCAGCCGATTTTCAGCCCCCAGCCCGCAATCTCGACGGCGAAACCTATACGCCCGAATCAGTAGCAGAACAGTTTATCGCAACTATTTGGAAACAATTATATTTACAAAATATACAGCCAGACAATGTAATTTTTACTGTACCAGTCGGAGCATTCGAGCGATATCTGGATTGGTTTCGCGATTTAGCAGAAAAGTTGGGAGTTGCGGAAGTTCAGCTAATAGATGAATCCACAGCAGCAGCCCTGGGATATGCAGTAAAACGTCCCGGTTCTTTAGTTTTAGTAGTAGATTTTGGTGGTGGCACTTTAGATTTAAGTTTGGTTCGCACAGCCGTAACCCCCCCCTTACCCCCCCTTGGCAAGGGGGAGAGAAATCTCGCTCCCCCCCTTAGCAAGGGGGAGAGAAATCTTGCTCCCCCCCTTGGCAAGGGGGGGCTGGGGGGGGTGCGTGCCGAAGTGTTAGCAAAATCCGATGCTTATGTCGGCGGCGAAGATATTGACATCTGGATTGTCGAAGATTATTTGCGGCAAATTGGTTCGTCGCGGGCAGAAGTCGGCGCAGTTGGCTGGCAGAATTTATTAGAAATAGCGGAAAAATTAAAAATTCAAGTTTCTCAAGTTAATGATGCGAAGGAAAGTTGGTGGGACGATGAAAATTTTATGTCTTACGACTTGCAGCTAAACCGAGACAAGCTTGAGGAAATTCTGGAATCTAGGCAGTTGTTAGAACAGTTGCGGGAAGCTTTAGATGAAGTGCTGAGTATTGCACTGGGAAAAGGTATCGGGAAAGCAGATATCGAACAGGTTTTGCTGGTAGGAGGAACTTCTTTAATTCCTGCTGTATCTAATGTAGTGGTTTCGTATTTTGGGCGGCAAAAAGTCCAAAGAGACAAGCCTTTTGAAGCCGTGGCGCACGGTGCTTTAGCCTTGACACAATTAGCGAGTGTTGACGATTATTTGCGGCACAGCTATGCAATTCGTCTCTGGGAACCTTATGCTAAAGCTTATGCTTATTCGCCGATATTTAGCAAGGAAATGAAGTATCCCTGTCAAAGTTCCGAAGAGTTGACGCTGCAAGTGGCAATTGAAGGGCAAAGGGAAATTCGGTTAGATATTGGGGAAGTTGCGGAGGTATCGCAAGCGGAGGTTATTTTTAACGAACAAGGGCAAATGACGAGCAGTTTGCTTAACAAACATAGCGATTTTCGCTCTCTGGAAAGCCACCACCAGCAGGTTTGCGTGGCGCATTTGAATCCCCCTGGTGTGTTGGGAATTGACAGGGTTTCGGTGAGTTTTGAGGTGGATGAGAGGCGGGTTTTGTTGGCGACGGTGCGGGATTTGGTGACTGGTAAGGTTTTGGTGGAAAAAGGGGCGATCGCCAAACTGCAATAGTGATAAAATTTTTAGATAACATTCGGATCGTGAAATCGCTACTCCACAAACTCTCGTCCAGATGGTGCGCGGACTGAAGAATATTTATTTAAATCAAATTTTTGCCGCCATGAAAAAGCAACAAAATAAATTCAGCCACCTGACGGCAATTGAAAGAATTTATCTGTCATTTCCAGCCAGATTTTTATTGGATAAAAACTTGCTGCAAGGGAAAGTCTTAGATTTTGGGTGCGGCTTCGGCAGCGATGTTAGATTGTTGCAGCAAAAAGGCTTCGATATTACGGGTTATGACCCTTATTATTTCCCGGAATTCCCCGAAGATAAATTTGACACCATTATTTGCTTTTATGTTTTAAATGTTTTGTTTCCCGAAGAACAAGCTAATGTCTTGATGGAAGTGTCGCACCTGTTGAAACCGGGAGGGAATGCGTATTTCGCAGTGAGAAGGGATCTCAAAAAAGAAGGTTTTCGAGAACATTACGTGCACAAAAAACCTACATATCAGTGCATTGTCAAGCTTCCCTTTAAGTCAAATCACTTAGATGAATCTTGCGAAATTTACGAATACGTGCATTACAACTATCAAAGAAATTCAGCTAATAACTGCATATTCTGCAATCCGTACAAAAACCTAATTTTGCTAACTGAGTCAGCAACAGCTTATGCGATGTTTGACGGTTATCCCGCCAGCAAAGGTCATGTCTTAATCATCCCCAAGCGTCACGTTGCTAATTATTTTGAACTGCCGTTTCGAGAGCAATCGGCTTGCTGGTTTATGGCTAATAAGGTGCAAGAGATGTTAAGTAAAGAGTTTCAGCCTGACGGTTTTAATGTGGGAATCAATATTAATAAACAGGCTGGTCAAAGTCGCAGTCACGCGGCTATTCATGTTATCCCCCGCTACAGGGGGGATGCGGCGGGGAATAAGGGTGGGATTAGGTATGTGATTCCCAAGAGTGAAAAATAAAATTTAGCAGATTGTGAAATGGATTTTTTTTTAGTGCAGAGGTGCAGAGAACACAGAGGAAGAGAGAAGAGAGGAATTCATAATTTTTGTAAGGATTGTTATATTTGAGCAAACGGCGAGCAAAATAGGGTTAAAATGTGTTTGCCAAGTCTAAAACTACACATTAGCAGTAATTTGGTGTTCTGTTTATGTCTAAGCGCAAAAAGCAAGAATGGCTCAAGGAAACCCTAGAGCTCAAAGAAGACCACAATTGGAAGTCAAAGCCTGGAACTCGGATTTTTGTTGCAGGAAGAGGTGCAGTCCGCTTTGATGTCCCCCAAGATTGGCATTTTGAACCGGATACTAAGTCGTTCCGGTTTACGGATAAAAAGCCGCCGGATGATGATTGTTGTTTGGAGGTTTCGTTTAATTTGCTACCACCCGGTAACTGGGCAGATTTTCCGCTGGTGCCGCTATTACAGAAGGTGGTTGAAGATGATACGCGGAATCCGATCGATCCTGGGGAAATTATTCAATTGAAGCGGCAAACGGCCCGGGTTGTTTGGACCCAATTTAAGTTTATCGACCCTCCAGAACAGCGGGAAGCTTATTCGCGAATTTGTATCGGACTGGGTTCTAACGTTCAGTGTTTGATTACTTTTGATTACTGGGTTGACGATGCGGAACGTTTGACTCCTGTCTGGGATACGGTGATGGATTCGTTAGTTTTAGGGTTGTTTATCAGCGACCCTCGAACGGGGTTCGCACGTCCAGACTAGACCGATTTTCTGGGAAAGTTTCAACAACTAATTTTGCTAAGTGTTGGATTGGCAAGCCAGCTATCGGCATGCAAATTTAGTACCTGCATTAAACTTTACAACCGCTTTGCCATGAAAATATCTGGCTTGCCAATTCCGTTGGCGTCGGGCATCACTCCCACGATCGCAAAACCCATTTTTTGATAAAATTCGTAGGGATGACCGCGCAAATTTCTAATTTTGGCGATGTGTTCCCAAACGTTAGGATAAAGATTGATGCCTGAAAGAGTGGTTTGATTGTCTTCGTCGTCGGTACCCACCCACAGCACGATCCCTCCCCGGTTTTTAGCTTCTGCTGCCAAATCAGCTACGAGCGATCGACCAATTCCTTGTCTGCGAAATTCTGTTCTCACTACCAGCGGGTGCAGTTCCCAAACATTACCGTCATACTGTTTAATCCCGCCAATCCATCCCAAAACTTGATTGCTGTCGCCGACAGCAATTCGACTGATGCGATCGCCTCCAAAAGATTCTCGCACTTCTTGCAAAGCAGAATTTAGATCGGGCCAAGCATCGGGCCAATGCTCTTTAAAACCTTGAACTATTAATCTAGCTACCTGTTGAATTTTTGGCTCGTCGCCAGCACGCAAATCTGTAATTTGTAGGTTCATGAATTTACATACTAAATCAAGGATTACGGACTAATACGCTCACAAACCGGATTTTATAACCAGGGTAAACGCCAACAACGAAATATTATTCATAGTCTTCAGGCTCCTTATGTTCCCAAAGAGAAAAGTTATTATTGAAAACTTGCGATCGCCCGTTAGCGTTAGCGAAGCGATCCGAAGGAAAGCCCTCGAAGAGGATCGCCAATTCCCCGCAAAATACTAACACAAATACCGTACAATTATCTCACCATCCGGCATCAACCAACCTGCTAACCCCATGCTTTGCGATTACCTGGTACAAATCCTCACCGCCCGCGTCTACGATGTTGCTCAAGAAACAGCCCTAGAAGTCGCCCCCAATCTATCAGCACGGCTCAACAATAAACTTTTGCTGAAGCGAGAGGATATGCAGTCGGTGTTTTCCTTCAAACTGCGGGGTGCGTACAACAAAATGGCGCAACTGTCGCCGGATTTGCTAGCACAAGGTGTGATTGCAGCTTCCGCCGGCAACCACGCCCAAGGAGTCGCCCTCGCTGCCAATCACCTGGGAACTCGCGCGATCATAGTCATGCCCGTAACGACGCCGCAGGTGAAGGTAAATGCGGTCATAGCCCGTGGCGGAGAGGTGGTTTTGCATGGGGATACCTACGACGATGCCTACGCCTTTGCGCGCCAATTAGAGGCGGAAAAAGGTTTAACTTTTATTCACCCTTTTGATGACCCGCACGTAATTGCTGGACAGGGTACGATCGGCATGGAAATTCTGCGGCAACATCAAAAACCAATTCACGCGATTTTTGTGGCAATTGGCGGCGGCGGATTGATTTCGGGAATTGGGGCCTATGTCAAGCGGTTGCGGCCGGAAATTAAGATTATTGGCGTCGAACCCATCGATTCCGATGCAATGAATCAATCGCTGAAAGCGGGTAAACGGGTGCGTTTGTCGCAGGTGGGTTTATTTGCTGATGGCGTTGCTGTGCGGGAAGTGGGAGAGGAAACTTTTCGGTTGTGTCAGGAGTATGTGGATGAGATTATTTTGGTGGATACGGATGATGTTTGTGCGGCGATTAAGGATGTTTTTGAGGATACGCGATCGATCTTAGAACCTGCTGGCGCTTTGGCGATCGCAGGTGCGAAAGCTTACGTGGAACGGGAACAAATCGCAGCAGAAACGTTAATTGCGGTTGCTTGCGGTGCAAACATGAATTTCGATCGCCTGCGTTTTGTAGCAGAAAGAGCCGAGTTTGGCGAACGCCGCGAAGCTATTTTTGCAGTCACAATTCCCGAACAACCGGGAAGTCTCCGCAAGTTTTGCGAATGTTTGGGGAAACGCAATTTAACTGAATTTAGCTATCGAATTGCGGATGAGAAAGCAGCGCATATTTTTATCGGCGTACAAATTCAAAATCGTGCCGATGCGGTGAAGATAGCCGCAAGTTTTGAAGATTGCGGCTTCAAAACTTTAGATTTAACTGATGATGAATTAACGAAATTGCACTTGCGGCACATGGTGGGCGGGCGTTCTTTGCTGGCAAATCATGAATTGTTTTATCGCTTTGAATTTCCCGAACGTCCGGGTGCGTTGATGAAGTTTGTGGGTTCGATGAGTCCTAACTGGAATATCAGCGTTTTTCACTATCGAAATAACGGGGCTGATTACGGGCGAATTGTGGTGGGAATTCAAGTACCGCCCGATGAGATGCAGGAATGGCAGGCTTTTTTGGATACGCTGGGCTATCAGTATGGGGATGAGAGTCAAAATCCGGCTTATAAGTTGTTTTTGGGATAGTTTGGTGTGTGGTCTAGAAACAAATTAATATTTATGAACAGGATCAAAAAAATCTTGCCGTTTTTTTTGATGATTTTTGCTGTTGCTGTTGTCGCAGCAGTTGCACATTTTGCGATCGAACAACTTTCCAGCCCAGTCAGTTATTTTCAACCTTTGGATACCAGAGATGGTGCAGAGTTGTACAAAAAAGAACTACCCAACGGAAATCAGGCTTATTTGCAAGTTATTAACGTGCAAAAAATGCAAATAGACCAGCTAATTGGAGAGGTCGATCGGATGGCTTTCAATAAAGGATTGTATTATCAGGGAGAAAACAAATATTACAGTCCTTTCTTTAAGAGCAAGTTATTCTCTGAAGTTACAGGAGAATACAAAAACCTTTACGGCAATGGTGTTTTTTCCGTGATTAACTGTTCTTTTTTTGAACAATACCAACGCAGCACGCAGCTATCTTTTCCTATCAAATTCAACGGTCAAGTTATTACTGGCGGTAACGGCCTCTACGGCCCCGTCAAGAAACCCAAAGATGGGCAGTATAAAAATGTTCGCTTGAAAGCTTTGGTCTGGAACGATCGAGAAGCATATATCACAAATTACGAACCGCAAACAGGAAAGCCATTGAATCAAAAAGAAGTACAAAATGCAGTTGTCACTTACGAATACAAGCACCATCCAGCTAAACTGATATCTAAAAATCCCGCAAATAGGTATCACGTCATCGGTACGCTGGACAAAGATGGTCGCAAGGGTAATGAATTGCTGGCAATTATCACAGTTAATGAAGCGACATTAGACGCAGCGGCTAAGTTAATGCGAGAATTCGGAGTGAAAGGAGATATAGTGACGATCGACGGCGGACTCTCAACTTATCTATTCAATCCTAAAATCGGCGAGATTATGTTGCCTAAATCGAATAATATTGCCACTCGGGAACTGCCGCACTATTTAGGATTTAGGAATAGAAAATCTCAGACAGCTTCACCAAAAATATTGGTGGCTCAACCAGCAGGAAAAGTGCAGGTGGAAGCAAAGAAACCTTATTTGATTTTGTGGATAGACAATATTCAAGATGAGGTCAAGATTGAGCTGTATCAAGAGAATAAGTCGGTTGAAAGCATAGCCAACCGCGCGACTAGCGATGGGGTTTATGAATGGAAACCTAAGATTGCTGTAAAATCAGGCTCTTTGATTCGGATTTCAAGTGTTAAAAATGCCAAGGTGTCTGGGGCTTTGCAGTTGTGATTATTGTTGGCAAAGAAATCTCATTGCGATCGCAAATTCTGCACGTACTCAACGCTAAGTCCGGTTATTTGAGCGATTGTTGCGTCATCTAGGCGATCGAGTAACTGCCGCGCGATCGCCTGTTTTTCTTCTTGTCTGCCTTCTTCAACAGCTTTAATTATAGCTCCTTGTTGGTCGTAAATAAACATTTCTCGCCGTTCGATATCCGCCAATTCATCGGGGGTTAAATTCACTTGATTAGCGATATCAAAGGCTTGATGAATCTCTGGAACGCTATCCATTACTGCCGGGACATCCGTTATCGTCCTCGCATATTTCATGAAATAAATCCATTTATCGGCAATCGTTTCTAGCTGGTGTACTTCCTTGGTAAATTTCGGAAGTTCTACAAATACTAACTCGATGTTATTATCGGTATAGATGAGATTTGTGCTTGCTTCTTTGTAGATAAATCTCGAAATTAGCTGTTCGCTATTTGGAAACATCTCGAAATCAGTCAGTGTTAATGCAATCACGGGTTTGAGCATTCGGTAGCCTTCTCCTTTCTGCAATTGAAAGGCGTAAGTTTTGGCTGCGTTGTACAAAACTCTCTTGCCGAACGACTCTACGTTTAATACCTGCATTTCAATAATTACTAGAGTACCATCGGCGAGTTTGGCTTTTACATCTAAATAAGTATCTTTCAAACCTTCGACTCTGGGCGGCAGGTTGGGGTTGATAATTTCTAAGTCTGCAATGATAGGATTGCCATCGTAAATCATGGCGTTGAGAAAACTGATGAGAATGTCTTTGCTTTGTGAGGAGCCAAATATTTTTTTGAAGGCGTAATCGGTTTTGGGGTTGATGAATGTCATGGTGGGAATCGGGAATAACGACCGCTATCTCGATTCTATCATCGGCGCGATGGGACTTGATGGGCGATCGCCCTTTTTGAAATAAATCTCATTCCGATCGCAAATTCTGCACGTACTCAACGCTAAGTCCGGTTATTTGAGCGATTGTTGCGTCATCTAGGCGATCGAGTAACTGCCGTGCGATCGCCCGCTTTTCTTCTTGTCTAGCGTCTCGATCGGCATCTTTAACAGCTTTAATGATCGTGCCTTGCTGGTCGTAAATAAACATTTCTTGCCGTTCGATATTTGCCAGTTCATCCGGGCTTAAATTCGCTCGATCGGCGATGCCAAAAGCTTGATGAATTTCGGGGACGCTATCCATTACTGGCGGTACTTCCGTTATCGTTATTGCGTATTTCATGAAATAGAGCCATTTATCTGCCAGAGTTTCTAGTTGGTCTACTGATTTGGTGAATTTCGGCAATTCTACAAATACCAACTTGATGTCATTATCGGGATATTGTAAGTTAGAGTTTTCTTCTTTGTAGACAAACCTCGAAATTAATTTGCCGCTATTTTTAAACATCTCGAAATCAGTAATCGTCAAGGCAATTACTGGTTTGAGCATTCGATATCCTTCTCCTTTCTGCAATTGAAATGCGTAGGTTTTCGCTGCGTTGTACAAGATTTTTTGTCCGAAAGACTCGACGTTTAATACCTGCATTTCAATGATGACTAGAGTTCCGTCGGCAAGTTTGGCTTTGACATCTAAAGAAGAGTCTTTTAAGCCTTCAACTCGGGGCGGGAGGTTGGGATCGATAATTTCCAAGTCTTCAATAGTCGGATTGCCTTCGTAAATTATGGCGTTGAGGAAACTGATGAGAATGTCTTTGCTATCTGAGGAACCGAAGATTTTTTTGAAGGCGTAATCTGTTTTGGGGTTGATGAATGTCATGGTGGGAATCGGGAATCACGATCGCTATTTCGATCGTAACACTTGATTTCATCCTCAACGTTCGCGGTTTTAATTGTATTAGAAGGTCGATGGCTACGCCCCGGCTTGCGCCTACGAACTTGACGGGCGATCGCACGATTCCCAAACATCAGGTTTTTGAAATGCGATCGCCCTACTCGTCAGTAGCCTCAATTCTTCTGCAACCATTTTGTCAGCACGCGCATCCACTGGCCCGTATTCGGTGCACGCTGCAAGTCGCTCCAGTCTGCCATTTGGGCAAAACCTAGTCGCACCAGCCAATTTACTACGGCGGTTATGCCTTGGCGGGAGCCAACAACCATGATACGCACGGGTTCCCGGTTTTCTCGCTCCTCCGTGGGATCTGCGTCTTGTTGGGTGTCGCTGGGCGGTTCGGTTAGAAAGTCTTTAGCCATTGGGAAGTCCTCATCTTCAAAATCAACCTATGACTACATATGTGTAGTTACCAATATCATACCGCAATGAGTACATATGTGTAGTCATTTACGGTTGGGGCATCCCTTGGCATCATGGGGTGCATGGGGAAAGCTGGTCGAGTTTTGAGAGATGTGCTGAATACCTATGGGATTAGCCAAAACAAATTGGCGATCGCAATGGGCGTGCGACGTTCCGTTGTCTATCGTTGGTTTAATGAGCTCATCGATCCAACGGGAGACACGCTTGTGAAGATGGTTGTGGCGTTAAAGTTGCTAGATATAGATGCAGCGCGGGAGTTTGTGCAGCGCTATTTGGGTGAAGTTTTGGAGGATGAGGGTGAGGGTGAGGTCGATCGATCTACAAACACAGAATAGAGTTAAGGATAAAATTATGGCAGAGTGGCAATGACACCGAATTCAAAGCGATGACAGCAGCACTTCCCATTTCTCTCACTCTCGAAGCTTTCCTCAAACTACCGGAAACTCAACCTGCGAGTGAATTTATTAACGGACGCATTCACCAAAAGATTATGCCTCAAGGCAAACATTCTCGTTTGCAACTCAAGTTTTGCAACGCTGTTAATCTAGTTGCGGAAACAGAACGAATTGCTCTTGCTTTTCCCGAATTGCGCTGTACTTTTGGCGGGCGTTCTATTGTACCTGATGCTACAGTATTTGCTTGGGATAGAATCACTTTTGAAGCGGATGGCGAAGTTCCGAATTCCTTTGAAATTCATCCCGACTGGACAGTAGAAATTTTATCCCCAGACCAGAAAGCAACTAAGGTGATTAGTAATATTTTACACTGTTTGAAATACGGGACTCAGCTCGGATGGTTAATCGATCCAGAGGAACGGTTTATTTTAGCATTTATTCCCGGACGAGAACCAGTTGAGTTAACGGGACAAGATCGGTTGCCCGTGCCAAGTTTTTTAACATTAGATTTGACAGTGGAGCAGGTTTTTGGGTGGCTGAAAGCAGGTGGATAACTTGGCTCTAATTTCGAGCAGATCGCAAATTCCGCACATCCTCAATACTCAGTCCGGTTGTTTGACCGATCGTTGCATCATCCAGGCGATCGAGCAATTGCCGCGCGATCGCATTTTAGTTGCGATCGCGCGGCGGTATGATATTCCTTACGTTGAAACGATGTGGTAGTTGCGGGCGATCGCGCTTGGGTTTTCTGGTTAGGGCGATCGCTAAAAATATAAAATTGCTATAATAACTTTTAGTAATTTGACACTAAAGAGGTAAAATCAAAGACTACGGATGCCATATTTTAAGATTGTACCCAGCAAAAAAATACCGCCAAAACCCAATAGGTAAGGATAAAAATTTAGAATAGCCGAAGCAAGTTCCCTGCTGATTTCTATTCCTTTTGAATTAAAGATACTATCACCCTCTGTTACCAGGATACACGGTTTTACAAGGACTTCTGGAAAACACAACACTCGATCCTTTAAGAATAGACCAACTCCGCCTATCATTACTGCAAAACTACTAAATACTTGGAACCAGTATACTGGGCCTGTTAGTGCTTTTCTTTTTTTAGACATAATACTTGATTGCTAAGTTATCTGACTATTCAATCGTCTGCTTTGTATAAACCTAACTCTGAGATAAGAACAAAATATCAAGATCAGGATTTTGCTAAGCGCAGGTATTCCATATATAGCAGTCCTAAATCAGTCGCAAAATCGATCGAGATCAGAATCCTTGTAGTGCGAGCATCTTGCTCGCGTACTATTTTTCAAATCATTTAGGATTGCTATAGTAGAGTTCTCTCACCAACCCTGTAAAGCCAAAAAAATTGGAAAAAGTGGGAACTTTCTAAAAATCCGATGCGAAGCTCAAAAAGTTGGAAAAAGTTGGAAAAAGTTTGGTATAGTAACTAAAATTATCTCACCACCCCACCTATGGACAGTCCTCAGATATTGCAATTTGTCGATGAAGCTGTCTATACCAACACAGGTAAACGTCTAAATAACTTGCAGCGGAGGATTATCGCAGGAATACTGAAGGGTCAAAGATATGCTGACGTGGCAGAAACTCATGATTATATAGCAATCCTAAGTGATTTTCTAGATGGGGAAAAGCTGAAAGTCTTGCTATACAAAAAGTCTAGGAATACAAGAGGGCTTTGTGTTGTGAGACTCAGATCGGATTGCTATAGCTCCCAGCACGTTAAAAAGGCTAGTCACGAGCTTTTGCAAATGTTATCTGAAGTGTTTGGGGAACCAGTTAAAAAAAGTAATCTTGAATCCGTCCTAGAAAGGCAGATAAATCAGAATATAAATCTTGGCAAAAATAATAATTTTCAAAATAACAGAATTAGCTACGTCAATAATTGCCCTAATCCCTCTACTCCTACCCCAGATGAAACTCAGCAGGAAACTCCAGAATCGCAGCCGAAAACCAAAAATCAAACTAAGATTGAAACAATTGATAAATTACGGCAGTTTGGCTTGAGCCACGAGCAAATTGCAGAAGCGCTAGATATACCTTTAGAGCTGGTTAAACAGGTGGACTTTGAGGAGTAAATTTGTGCTATTTACGATCGCAATGTCATGGTTCTTGTTCCTCAAATAGAGACGGGATATCTCGGCGACCGCTGACTACACGAAGAATCTCAATCCCATCATCCAAAAGTTGGTAGAAAATGATGTAGCCATCCAAAGGCAGACCTCGCAAGTTTGGACCTATTTCTATATAACTTCTGCCTAAATTAGGAAAGTTGACTAATTGCTGGCAACGACGCGCAAAATCTTGAAAAAAGCGCTCACCGGTTTCGATGTTGTTGGTAGTGAAATAATAATCAGTAATTTCGTTGAGGTCAAGGCTTGCCACAACGTTGATGAGATAACGTTTCATTGTTGAGTCTCGCGCGCTTGCCGGAAACGATCCAAAATCCCTGCGATAAAGGTTTCGCCATCAATCGGTGGAGTATGTTCGGACATGGCAACCGCAGCATCTATTTTAACTCGTACAGCATCGATCCATTGGCGATCGGCGCGATCGTATTCATCTAACAATCGCAAAGCAACTTCCAGCACTTCTTCAGCAGAGCCATATTTACCAGTTTGCAGTTTAGTTTGGATGAATAGTTCTTGGGTTTTCGTCAGAGTAATGCTCATAGTATTGATTTACCCGTTTGTTTTAATTATATCCCATCGATCGATCTTTGAAACCAGCGAGTGGCAAAATTTGGATTTTGCGATCGATCTTAACATACCTAATTATTTCAAACCAGCACCGGACGACTTCTCAACGGCACAAGAATTTCATGCAAAACACTAGGCTTCGCACTAAGATACACTTCACGACAATTACCCTCGTTATATCCAACAATAATTGCACCGATCGCACTACCGATTTCAGGATACATCTCTTCACTCATCTCTCCGTTATCCAAAAAGTCTGGAATTTTAATCAAACCTTTGACAGCATCTTCACCAATATTAACAAACACTCCAAAGGGAGCATGATATTCAACTTTACCCAGCAAAAATTGCCCCAATCTGTACTTTAATTTAATTTGTTCCCAGCTTTGACTATCCATAATATTCAGTGTGGTTTGAGGACTCGTGCAAATTGGTTGAGTATGGCAAACAAGCGTTGAGGTACAATTACCTCAATTCGCTCGTAACCGTCTTTCTCATCATAGCGATATTCCAGCGACTTGAAATACTGCTCATAACTTGACTTATCAATTGAAACCTCCAGTATCCCTTCTTTATAGCATTGATTATACTCTTCTGCAATACTTCGATCGTTGGGGCAGGCAAAATAGCAATTTCCATCGACATAAGGAGGATTGTAGGGAAAATCGACGGGTTGAAATCCCTCTTTCAGTAATTTCTGACCTTTGCGTTTTTGAGGTGCTTTGTAAATTGTAATGATTTGGGGGGATTGTGACTGACTAGGTTCCATGTAAAATGCTTCAGATTTCCAGACATTTTCCTTCACTAAATGCTTGTTTTGTTTGTCGCCTCACAGGGTCGAATTTGCCTGCTTTCAGATCCTCTTCAATTTGTTTATCCCAAAGTGCTTCTTGGAAATATTCAAACCATTTGACAAACTCTGCGAGTTCATTCTGTGGAAGTTGCTTTACTGCTGTCTTAAGTTCTGTAATGTTCATGGGTAAGTAACTTTTTTTCCTAATATTTGTTTACCTGTTTGCTCTGATTATATCGCGTCGATCGCTCTTGGCAACTGGATAAATGTTTAGTCTCGCGTACTTGCCAGAAACGATCGCAAATCCCTGCAATAAAGGTTTCGCCGTCAATCGGTGGAGTATGTTCGGACATGGCAACAGCAGCATCTATCTTAACTCGTACAGTATCGATTCACTGGCGATCGGCGAGAGCTTCTTGGAACTCATCAAGCCATTCGAGAAACTCTGCGAGTTCATTTTCTGGGAGTTCCCTTACTGCTGTCTTGAGCTCTGTAATGTTCATGGTAATTAACTTTTTTTGCTAATATTCGTTTACTTGTTTCCTCTAATTATATCGCATCGCTCGCATTATACAAAATTCCCTCTTCAGTCCCCCTCTGCTCGGAGTTCGTTTGACAAGGTTTCAATCGCCTGGTGACTGACAAATCAGCAGCATGGAAAGAGGAATCTGCGTCTGTGGATGTATCGGCTCCTTGAATTCACAGACCCTCCAGCCAGCTTCTGACACTTGTTGAAACCACGAACTAACTGTGCGAAAATACCACGGCATTGGCTCTCGAAAAGCTCCGCCGAAGTTGTCGAAAGTCTCGGTTTTCCATCCATCAACATAGGGCTGTTCCTGACACGCTGTGAATGGATGAACTGTCTGGATTAACAGATGTCCGTCTGAGACTATTGCTTTGCGTAACGATCGCAATAAATCTCCAATTTCCTCACCGAGTAGCGAAAAATTACAGACAATTCCATCATAGGGTTGACCGAGTGTCGCTGGATCGGCAATAATCTCATCGTAGCCGATCGCCCGAAAGCAACCGCCTCCTTTCTCACAAGCTCGATCGACCAAAACAGCGCAACCATCAACTCCGACAACCTCAACACCACGGCTTGCTAGGGCGCGCGTCAGCCAACCTTCACCGCATCCAACATCCAAAACACGCCGAGGCTTATAGCGCAGCACTGCTTGCAGAATAGCGTCATCGGTTGCTGCGCGGCGACTTTCAATCTGATTTTGGTCGATCGCCTGTATCCATGCGTCAGCATTAGCCTCCCAACTTTGTTGAATTTGTTGTTCAGGGCGATCGAATTTCATGGTGATTCTCCTATTGGTACTAGGACTTACGAAGAAATTTGATTTTAACCCCGATTCTGCGTAAGTCCTGGCTACCTAAAAACGAGTTAATCAAGCGCGAGTTTTAAACCCATCGACCGACTACAACTCTCACCGTTCCATCTGCCAAAGTTTCCTCTTCTTCAACATGAAAACCCTCTGACTGCACCGCCGCCATCAAACTTTTGCGCGCGTATTTCTGACTGATTGAATTGATAAAATCCTGCTGGTTAATTCGAGCGCCCCAAAAATCCGCCACCAATTCATAATCCTCTCCGCTGCGGCGAAAACCCAAATCGTAACCGTTGGATTGCCGAATCACGTACTCGGCATTAGTTTTGTCGCCCCGATAACCCCGTACCTGGACATTGCACTCTACTTGATAACCCAACTCTTCCAACACTTGATGCAGCAGTTCGCCGTTGTTGATTTGAACCTTGATCGTTGTGAAGTGTGACATATCACTTTCGGATTTTTGTGTGAAACGCTGATTTGATTATAATACTATAAACTGCAACAGTCAATAAGTTATAAGTTGCGCTCTTAAACCAGGTTTGAGCGTCAGCGAAAGCAGCCCGGTTACAAGCCCGCGGATTCATCTGTGCAGAAATTAAAAACATAGTATCCGATAACAATTCCCCAGATTTATCCGTGAGTTCGCTTTCTTCAATCCTCCAATTCTTCAAATCTAAAATCTAAAATCTAAAATCTAAAATCGTATGATGGCCGACAATTCTAACCAACCCAGAGAATATGATGCCGTCCTCGGCGGCCAAAGTCAAATCCCGATCGCCGGCGCAGTTTTGGGAGGCATCGCCGGGGTAAAGCAGCGCTTCAACAGTCCCAGTATAGAGCCGCGGATTGCCGCCGTTAAAGATGCTCCTAAATACGGAGGCGCTGGTTTAAATTTAGCAATTGAGGCGCTGCTTGACCCTGCGGCAGAAGTGCAGAGAGTTGCTTATTTAATTTTGCGATCGAGGACAGAACCTGTAGTGCGCCAAGCTTTAAAAGAATTCGTCCCTTACAAGCTTTTTGACTGCATCCGCAGTGTCAAAACTGGGACAAATGTTGCGGTTAGTCCCGGAGGATCTCGCACGGCGAGTTTGCACGGGAAAATAATTAGAATTTGCGATGTAGAGACAGGAGAAATACTCTATACTGTTGACAAGTATCCCCGCGCTCAAGAAACTTTTGTCCTTTGCCAAGAAAGCGAAGTTTTTGTAAGGAGCAGAAATACTCCGAAACACCGTGCGATCGAAATTTGGCAGGGAGGAGAATTGCGGCATACTTCCCTCGGACATGAAGCGGAAATTAGCGCAATTGTCATCAGTCCCGACAGTCAAGTTATCGCCAGCGGTTCGGCAGATACTACTATCAAAATTTGGAATTTAGAGACGGGAAAGTTAATCTGTACCTTTGGCAATCTTTTAACTTGGGGAGCTCATAAAGCAGGAATTGTTAGTCTTGCTTTTAGCCCGATCGCACAAACTCTCGCTAGCAGCAGTTCTGACGGTACAATTAAACTGTGGAACCTCCGCAGCCGAGAATGCTCCCAAACAGTTAAAGGTTTCGCGAATTGTCTGGCTTTCAGTCCAGACGGGCAGACTTTGGCTGCTGGCGGCTGGGACAGAAATATTCAACTGCGGCAGCTATCGAATCCAGATAGTTCAATCACTTTGGCAGGGCATTTTAACTCGATAAATGCGATCGCCTTTAGTCCCGACGGACTCACTGTTGTCAGTGCGAGTGCGGATGGTAATATCAAATTTTGGAATGCCAGTACCGGCGAACATATTCACACTCTGTGCGGGCATCAAAACTCTGTTACTTGTCTTTCTTTTAGCAGCGATGGCGAAACTATTATCAGCGGCAGTTTAGACAAAACTGTCAAAATTTGGGGAATTAATTGAAGGAAGTTCGGTAACGGATGTAACGGATGTAACTGATGTAACTGATGTAACGGATGGAAGAAAGAGGGCAGAAGGCAGAAGGAAGAAGGAAGAAGAAGGAAAATGCGATCGACTGCATGGGGAAAGTGCAATTAAGCCCGTCCTAACCATCGGGTGCGGTGGCTATATTTCAAATTTCTCGATTCCCGATTGCTGGGTACGTGAATATACGCAAACCAATATAATAACTTTATAATGGTATGTCTTGTGCAAGCCGAGGATTGCGGAACTTCTTTTGGCAAAACTACACATACTTATCGTAAAAGTACCGATTCGCAGGCATTATTCAGCTTATTGTCAATTTCTGAAAGCTCGCCAGAAAGTTCGATCTAGCCGCAATTCCTACATCCTTTAAACTAGCTTTAAACTATCGCATCTTGCTCGGATGAGTATCGCAGCGAACGTAATATTTCACTTAAAAAGTTTATGCTTAAAAAATAGGCTGGGGTTAAATATACAGTGCATCCGAAAGTAACTATGTCACACTGCAATCAATTCCTCTGTCGATCGCGCAATCCCGCAGAAATGTGCGACACTGCTGCCAGTTGGCAGCTTCGAGCCGATCGACTAACGGTAGAATTAAGCGACACCCGCGCCAGGCTTCAGGCAGAAATCGATCGGCTAAAACTTGCCAACAAAACCCTGCACGCCGCCGTCAGTTGTGCGCCGATGTTCCTGTGGGCAACAGACAAAGACGGCAGGTTAACCCTTGCAGAAGGCAAAGGATTAGAAAATTGGGGACTCAAACCCGGTGAAACTGTCGGGAAGTCGATTTTTGAAGTTTACAGCAGCCAGCCGGATATCTTAGAAAATATGGCCGGGGTACTAGCAGGAAACGATCGCACCTGGAATGTCCGAGAGGGGCATTTTCTGCACGAAATTCGATCGACAGCGCAGCGAGATAGCAACGGCGAAGTTGTCGGGGCTGTCGGTGTTTCTACTGAGATTACCGAGCGCGATCGAGCTATCGCAACTCTGGAAACGGCAAATCAAGAATTAGAAGACAGACTTCAGCAGCAGACGGCAGTCTTCCATGCAGCACTTGCTGAAAGCGAAAAAAAGTACCGCAACCTCGTAGAAACCTCCCAAGAATTGATTTGGTCGATCGACTTTCAAGGCCTCTTGACTTTTGTCAATTCCGCCGCCAAACGCATCTACGGTTACGAACCGCCAGAAATGATCGGCCGCCGCTTCACCGATTTTTTGCTTCCCGAACAAAAAACCAAACAAATAGAAATATTTGCGCAATTTTTAGCGAGAACCAGCATTCAGCCGCAAACAGCTAATTCTCCTTACGAAACAGTACACATCCGCAAAGACGGTACTCCCGTCCACCTCCGCATCAACAGCACCGTCAACCAAGCTGAAAACGGCGCTATATTAGGTTTGTGCGGAACGGCGACAGATATTAGCGATCGCAAGCGATCGGAAGAAGCACTCCAAGAAGCTACAGACCAACTTCGCGCAGTCTTGGATGCCGTGCCCGGACTGATTTCTTGGATAAGTTCAGATTTGCGGTATATCGGAGTCAACCAGCACTTAGCAACCTCGTTCAAACTGTCTCCAGAAAGCTTTGTCGGTCAAGAAATCAACTTTCTCAACAAAGGCTCGACTTTTGAAGAAATTATCCGCAACTTTTTTGACAGTTCCTCTCAGCAAACCTGGCAAGAAATAGACATAGAAATTAACGGCTGCGTCCGCAATTATTTGATAGTAGCTCAGAAATACCATCAGGGAAGCGCAGCAGTTTCTGTAGGCACAGACATTACCGATCGCAAGCGCGCCGAAGCTCTAAAAAATCAATTGATCTGCTCGCTACAAGAATCTGAACACAAATTTCGCAGCCTTTATGAAGCCACCAGCGACGCAGTAATGTTGCTGGACGAAAAAGAGTTTTTTGACTGCAACCGCGCCACCTTAAAAATATTTGGCTGTAGCAACAAAAAAGAATTTTACGGCAAGCATCCGAGCGAATTTTCCCCGCCATTTCAGCCTAACGGACAAGATTCAGCCAGTTTAGCGACCCAGAGAATGAACACAGCAATGCAAACAGGTAGCTGTCGATTTGACTGGGTACACAAACGACTCGACGGTTCAGAATTTTCCGCCGAAGTTCTATTAAACGCAATGGAAATTAACGGAAAAAAATTTCTCCAAGCAGTAGTACGCGACATTACAGCTCGCAAACGGGATGAGGAGCAAATCAAAGCCTCCCTCGCCGAAAAAGAAGTCCTGCTCCAAGAAATTCACCACCGCGTCAAAAACAACCTCCAAGTAATTTCTAGCCTGCTGAAACTTCAGTCCCGCTACATCCAAGACAGCCGCGTTAGCGAAATGTTAAAAGAAAGTCAAAACCGAGTCAGGTCAATGGCTTTGGTTCACGAACAATTATATCAATCCAAAAACTTGTCAGACATTGACTTTGCTGAATATATCGAAAATCTCTCCCACAATTTATTTCAAGCTTATGAAATTCACGCAGAAGGCCTCAAGTTAGAAACAAATATTGCGCCGTGTTCGCTAAATATTGATACGGCAGTTCCTTGCGGATTAATTATCAACGAGCTGGTGACCAATTCCCTAAAGTATGCTTTTACAGGACAAACTCAAGGTAAAATAAAAATAGATTTTACTTTAGATAAAAACAGGGTTTGCGTGCTAACCGTGAGCGACAGCGGAATTGGTTTTCCTCAAGACTTAGATTATCGAAAGGCCCGAACGTTGGGTTTGCGACTGGTCGGGTCTTTAGTCAAGCAAATCCGGGGGAAAATAGAACTGTTAGAAACTGCTGGCACGACTTTTAAAATAACCTTTTCCCAACCCAAATTGCCTTCTTAGGAGAAAATTTAGTGTTCCACAAAAAAATTCTGATAGTTGAAGACGAGAGCATCATTGCGGAAGACATTTCCGACAGTTTAATATCTCTAGGCTATAAAATAACTGATATTGTCTATTCGGGAGAAGAAGCGATTATATCGGCAGCAGAATTCCTGCCAGATTTGGTTTTGATGGATGTTAACCTGCAAGGAGAAATCGACGGCATTACAGCAGCAGCAGAAATTCGATCGCGCTTTCAAATTCCGGTAGTTTATCTGACAGCTTATGCTGACGAAAACACTTTGCGGCGCGTCAATGCGACCAAACCTTTCGGCTATATTGTCAAACCGTTTGAGGAAAAAAACCTGCACACAACTATTCAATTAGCTCTCCACCGGCATCAGCACGACTGCTTGACAAACTTGCCAAATCGTTTGCTGTTGCGAGAGCTGCTAAATCAGGTATTAGACAAGCAAAAAGAATTGCCAGCAATGATTCCCGTTGTCACTCTCAGTTTAGATAAAATTAACCGGATTAACAGTACCTTGGGACACGATATCGGCGACTCCGTACTTTGCAAAGTTGCGCAGCGGCTGAGTAACTGCACGGAGAACATTAATATTGTGGCTCGTTTGAAAGCTGCCGAATTTGCAATTGTTCTCCAACCAGTTGCAGAAAAACAGGATGCTGCCAAGATTGCTCAAAACATTTTAGATATTGTAGCCCAACCTATGATTGTCAAAGACTCAGAACTGTACGTCACGGCAAGTATCGGCATTTGTTTATCTCCGGGCGACGGCAGCGATGGAGACGAACTGCTGAAAAATGCTTATACAGCTATGTATAATTCTCAGCAACAAGGTGGCAATAAGTATCAGTTTTATACTGCAAAACTCGCGAAGATTTCCATCAAAAAATTTACTCAAGAAACTTTTCTCCGCAATGCTTTGAAACGCTCGGAGTTTGAGGTTTACTATGAGCCGCAAATAGAAATCAAAACAGGAAAAATTATTGGGGCTGAGGCTTTGGTGCGCTGGAATCATCCAGAAAGGGGCAGAGTTTCGCCGGGGGAATTTATTCCAATGGCTGAAGAAATGGGCTTGATTGCACCGTTGGGCGAATGGGTGTTAGAGACTGCTTGCCGGCAAACTAAAGCTTGGCAAACAGAGGGTTTGCCTCCGCTGCGGGTAGCAGTCAACCTGTCAGCCCGCCAGTTTGAATCCAAAAATTTGACGGAGAGAGTCAGCCAGATATTGAGAGAAACTAATCTCGATCCTAAATGTCTGGAATTAGAATTGACGGAAGGTCTAATTTTGCAAGATGAAACGGCAGCAAGTCAAGCTTTTACGGTGTGGAGAAATATGGGAATTAGGATAGCAATTGATGATTTTGGAACGGGATATTCTTCTCTGAGTTATCCGAAACGCTTTGCGTTTGATGCGCTCAAGATTGACAAGAGTTTTATTCGCGATATTGCAGACGATCGCCAAAATGCAGCGATTACAGTAGCGATTATTCAAATGGCACACTCTATGAACCTGACTGTGATTGCTGAAGGGGTAGAAAATGAGCGGGAACTTGCTTTTTTGTGCGCGCACGAGTGCGACGAAATTCAAGGTCATTTTTTCAGTCAGGCTTTGCCAATGGCTGAGTTTGAAGAGCTGCTTAAAAGCGATAAGTGCTGGGAGTTATAGCATTCGGCAGTTATGCTGAAGCCAGTTATGCACGAGGCAATAAAAGCAAGACTTTCAGTGCTAACCAAATCCATTGCTTGTTGTCCTTGTTAGCTACAAATCACCGCATTTCATCGCATTGAATGGTCGATCGACCTTTTTTCGATCGTATTTTGACCTGCTGCGCAACTTCTTATGGTCTGAGGATGGTCTGAAGATGGCTGGCAGCCGCTGCTATACTGGGATTCCTGAGATGTGGGAGACGATCGTCCTATCTGTAGAGTTAGCTGGTATGAAGCAGAAGCCTATGCTTGTTTTGTTGGGATGCGCTTGCCGACGGAAGCGGAATGGAAAAAAGCGGTAAGTTGGAATTCGGCAGAGTAGTTCGCTCTCAATATTTTATAGATTCGAGAAGCTCAACCTTTTCAAGATTATAGGTAACGATAACGCCACAGGGTCTCATCAGAGCATTAATAGTAGGATTACCTAAGAATGTAATGAACGTAACAGAAGCGATTTATTAAAGCTTGCATACTGTACGCAATTATTCAACCGAGACGTTAAATAGCTGAAATCCTCTCCCCAAGTCTCTCTCCCTCGGGCAGACGGGCACAAAACCCCGAGAGGAGCAAAGCCCCTTATCTCCGATCGGATCGGCTATGAGGTTAAAACGTTCGGCGTTAGGTGAGTCAATTACTTTGGCTAGGTTCCTAGAAATTCATAGATAGGATTCTCTGCTCGCTGCGAGCAGTCTTTAGTGATTACTTACCTCTTATCTCTAAACTCTCATACTCTTTCAGTACCCAAATACTTATGAGCTATCAGTTTGATTTCTCAATTGTCTGGGATAATCTTGCTTTACTATTTGCAGGTGCATTAACGACCTTCAGGATATCAGTTATCGCGATCGCATTCGGTCTAGTCATAGGCATTATTGGAGCAGTCTGTAGAACCTCTGACAACAAAATCCAAAATGCGATCGCTTTAGCCTACGTGGAGGTTATTCGGAATACCCCGTATATCATCCAACTGTTTTTCATCTTCTTTGGAATGCCAAATTTGGGCATCAAGTTAACGGCAGAGCAAGCATCAATCTTGTCACTTGCTTTAAACTTTGGTGCTTATTCGACCGAAATTGTGCGGTCTGGAGTCGAGAGCATTAGCAAAGGTCAAACGGAAGCTGGAATGGCACTTGGCTTCAACAAGATATCGGTTTTTCGGTACATCATTCTGATGCCTGCCTTGGCGAATATTTATCCGGCCCTGATCGGACAGGTGATTTTGGCAGTGTTATTTACGAGTGTTGTGTCTCAGATTGCCACTGAGGACTTAACTTTTGCAGGAGATTTTCTCAATTCTCGGACTTTTCGCAGTTTTGAGGTTTACTTTGCCATATCGCTCATTTATTTAGCGATCGTTTGGACGATCAAAGGAATTTCCTATCTCATTGAGCGGCGATTTTTTAAGTTTGCACAGTATCGACGATAGTTAATTGGAAAGATAAAATGAATGGATTTACAGTACCGCAGATATTCATTAACTTGGTGGTGGCGGCAAAATGGACAATTATCTTGTCTATCATCGCCTTTGTTGTAGGCGGAATTGTTGGTTTTTTATTGATGCTGATGCGGATATCTCCCAACAAGTGGATTAAAGGCTTAAGTCTGATCTATATCGAGTTCTTTCAAGGAACACCATTACTCTTACAGCTTTTTCTGGCATTTTTCGGTATGTCGGTGGTTTTTGGGATAAATTTATCGCCACTTGCAGCCGCTACCATTGCTCTGACGGCTTTTACCAGTTCATTTCTAGCAGATATCTGGCGCGGCTCGATTGAAGCTGTTCCTGCAGGACAATGGGAAGCTGCCTCAGCGTTGGGGTTTGGCTATTCTAAACAGCTAGAGTTAATCGTTCTGCCCCAAGCGCTTAAAATGTCGATCGCACCGACTGTCGGCTTCCTCGTGCAGGTAATTAAAGGGACTTCGCTGGCATCAGTAATTGGGTTCTCTGAGGTATCTCGTGTCGCTTCTGAGATCAATAATGTCACATTGAACTCACTCTTGGTCTTTTCGATAGCTGGTCTAATTTATTTTATTCTTTGCTATCCGCTATCTCTTTGGAGTCAGCGGTTGGAGAAGCAACTCAACTACAAATCATAGAAATATCAACCATAGGGATATTTGGAGTGTTGCTGATGATGAAAATATTTAAGGAATTGATTCCCAACAAATGGCATCGGGCGATCGCGTTGTTTCTCGCCAGTTTGATTCTGACTGTGAGCATTGCTGCTTGCTCGAGCCCAACTACGTCCATAACCTCAATGGCTGTGTTTAACCCTTCGGCAGTTGCACCTCCTAAGGGTGAGCCAGATAAAACTTTAGACAAAATCATGGCAGCAGGAGCGATCAAAGTAGCAGTTCCCAATGACTTTACGCCGTTTGGATCGATGAGTTTCGATATGCAGCCGCAAGGCTATGACATCGATGTGGCAAACGAGATCGCCAAGGCTTTGGGAGTCAAATCGGAGTTAGTGCCTGTGATCGGCAACTATCGCATTCCGTTTCTTCAGACCGATCGCGTTGATATCGTGATCTCCAGTTTGGGCAAAAATCCAGCTCGCGCCAAAATTATTGATTTTTCCAAGCCCTATGCGCCATTTTTTTCAGGGGTGTATGGCAGTCCAGATATCAAAGCGCCCTCACTCAACGATATAAAAGGACGATCGCTTGGCGTTGCTCAAGGTTCTTTAGAAGATTTAGAAATTTCCAAGCTATCGCCAGACCAAGCGCCTCTAGTCAGACGATTTTCTAGCAACAGTTTAACTGCATCTGCTTTGATATCAGGTCAAGTAGAACTGATTGCTACTGGGAATGTCGTCGCTGCCAAAGTAATTCGCGATAATCCCAATATCAAAATTGAAAACAAGTTCATCATGAAAAACTCACCCTGCTACGTCGGTGTTCGTAAAGGAGACCTAAAGCTAGTAGCAAAACTTGACAGCATTATTGATGACATGAAGCAGTCAGGCAAATTAAATGAACTTTCGTTGAAATGGTTTGGCGAGCCGCTGCCAGATTTGACTCCTCCTCCAGCAACTTAGGTCAACGGCAAATCAACAAAACGAATCAACGATCGATCTCGAATTCCCAAACATATCTCAAGGAAAATATTAAAATGTACGACTCCCAATCTAGCGCCAATCAAGCCACCGGGTTAAGCAATCGCTTAGAGCCAATCATCATCGCTAAAAATGTCGAAAAAACCTATGACAATGGGTTTCATGTACTCAAAGGAATCAGCTTGACTGTAAATAAAGGCGAGGTGGTGGTGTTAATGGGGCCATCGGGCTCTGGCAAATCCACCTTTATTCGTACATTCAATGCGTTAGAACCATACCAAAA
The DNA here is from genome assembly GCF_036700565.1 of Microcoleus pseudofavosus SVA1_A4. Taxonomy (NCBI): domain Bacteria; kingdom Bacillati; phylum Cyanobacteriota; class Cyanophyceae; order Oscillatoriales; family Microcoleaceae; genus Microcoleus; species Microcoleus pseudofavosus. The sequence goes on along the minus strand of NZ_JAUBPE010000080.1, from coordinate 2,662 downwards.
AGGCAGCATTGAGATTGATGGGACGCTGATTTCGCACGATGCTAAAAACATTGAAATGGTGCGGCGCGAGGTGGGAATGGTATTTCAGCAATTTAACCTGTTTCCTCACCTGACAATTTTGGGCAATGTCACTCTAGCGCCGATCCACTTGCGCGGAATGTCTAAATCAGAGGCTGACAAGTTGGGCATGGAACTGCTGGAGCGAGTCGGGATTGCTCACCAAGCCAACAAATACCCCGGACAACTGTCCGGTGGTCAACAGCAACGGGTGGCGATCGCTCGCGCTTTAGCCATGCGTCCTAAAGTGATGCTTTTTGATGAGCCGACTTCAGCCCTTGACCCAGAAATGGTGCAGGAAGTGTTGCAGGTAATGCGAGGTCTGGCGGATAGCGGCATGACGATGGTTTGCGTTACCCATGAAGTAGGCTTTGCCCGTGAAGTCGCCGATCGCATTATCTTCCTAGCTGATGGTGTGCTGGTGGAAGATACTACTCCCGATAAGTTTTTTAACAATCCTTCTAACGAGCGGACAAAGAAATTCCTGTCACAGATTTTACATTAATTATTGATGGAAATGGAGAATTGGTAATTGGGAATTGGTAATTGGTAATTGGGAATTGTTGACTGTTGACTGTTGACTGTTGACTGTTAACTGTTGACGGCGTTGAGTGATGACAACTGACAACTCACAACTGACAACTGACAACTGACTAATTTAAAAGATACGATCGACCAACCAGCGGCCCAGCCACAGCCCGAAACCAGAAGTAGCGACTAACAGGATAAATGTGTAGAACCCACGGCCGGTGGCGATCGACCTTTCCCCAGCTACCATCCGCGCCACAACTCCAGCAATAATCCCGATCGCAGCCCAAGCCCCATAAACAGTCTTAGATCCAGCGATGGCCAAGGCTTGCGCGATCGCCCCCGAACCAGCCCCAGCCAAAACCCCCGCCCACGCCCCTATCCCCAGCCCGATCGCACCTCCGAGCCCGACGGGGCCGCCAGAATTCACGCCTACTTCCGCCGCCAGCCCGCACGTCAAGCCAACAATCGCCCAACACACCGCCACAACCAACGCCTTGACCCAATTCCCAGAACCCGTTCCAGCCATCAATCCCACCACTGTCACCACTCCCGCCACAGCCAAAACAGCAGCCACAGCCCGCGACTCGGCCTCGGAACTGGCGATCGCCCCCAAACCAGCCCCAACTGCCCCCCAAGCAGCCCCTGTTACCATTCCTCCCGCCTGAAAACCGGCGATCGACCCCCCTACCGCCCCAGCCAAAACTAACGCCGCCAGCCACACTCTGGGCGTTGCCGAACCCTCCGCCAGCAAAATCGCCGCCCACAGCCAATCAGCACCGCAGATTAAAGCCCACATCCACAGCGGGGCGGCTGATACCGTCAAAATCCAACCGGTGACAGCGTAACTCGCCACGGCGATTGTCAGCGGCCCCCAAGGGAAGCTTGAATAGTTTTGAGATGGCCACGGTTTTGAGTATTGAGTCGGAAATTCTTTTTTCCGGGTCGGGGTAAGGTATGAATATTTTTGAGATGGCCGCGCTTCCCTCGCCGCGCTGCGCCCGGATGGCTTTCTTCCTCGCGACGCTTCCCGATTTTGAGTTGTCAATCGTTTCTTGCTTTTCGGGTTGTTTTGAGTTTGAGTTTTTTTTGATGCGGCTTTTTGCCTGGTTTGAGTGCGCTGGGAACCAACTTTACCGGCTGATTTTCCCGAACGCCTTCTCAGGGGCTTTTCTGGCGGCTTTTCCAGCGGTGGCTGCGGTGGCTGCTGCTGAAACTGTTCGTATATCGACTTCGGTTGAGGCTGACTCAGAAACAACACCAACTCGTCGTAAGCTTGATTGATTTCTGTTAATCTTTGTTCAGCTTTTTGTTGCAGGCGATCGTTGTGTGCAAACCGCTCGGGATGCCACACAAACGCTAAATCCCTGTAAGCGTGCTTAATTTCTTCTAGGGAAGCTCCAGGCTCAATTTCGAGGATTTCGTAGCATCGATTAATGTCACCCATAAGCTTCGATCGGCTGGTGTTTGTAAATTTGCGTGAAGCGAAGCTATCCCGTAGGGAATCGCACTTAACATCTTGTACTATTCTCAGCCAAGCTGCACAGTCAAGCGATTTGAGATTTGAGATTTGAGATTGGGACTTACGCATCACAACCTTCAGAAACCGGGTTTTTTACCGTTTCTGCGAGCTGTCACGAAGGATGATGCAAAAAACCAGGTTTCTCACCACCCGTGCGTTTACCGCTGGCGAGTCATAGAAGATCACATCCAAGATTTCTCTCTTTGACTGAGTAGCGGTCTGGTTTTCTTGTTTCGGGGTAATAATGGCTCGATAAGTTCCCACTCTTTAATCGGTTAAGCTGCGGGAGTACGACATTTTTTTCCGATCTTAGCTCATCATCAGATCTCCCAAATCGGTTCTATAAGCTTTACAGCTATTTAGGTGTACCTCACCCAACTGTAAAGTGCTATATACTGGAGAAGAAAACTCGCCCTCAAAGGCAAATGTCAAAATTGTACTATTGAACTAAGAATAAATGGCTCATACTTCCTTTTGCATGGGAGCGTGTCACTTTTGCGATGAGTATAAATACTCAGAAATACTAGGGCAGAGGTTTTGAGCTATTGTTGGGCA
>NZ_JAUBPE010000079.1:0-35024 GCF_036700565.1 Microcoleus pseudofavosus SVA1_A4 | reverse complement strand
AGGGCGACAAATGTCCACAGCCCGCCGAGTTGGAACCAGCGGGTGAAGTCCCACTGTGCTTCGGGGCCCCACAGGAATAGGAGGGAGTGTCCGAGGCTGTTGGCTGGGGTGGAAACTGCTACGGTGAGGAAGTTGGCTCCTTCGAGGTAGGAGCTTGCCAAACCGTGGGTGTACCAGGATGTGACGAAGGTGGTGCCGGTTAGCCAGCCACCGATGGCTAGGTAGGCGCAGGGGAATAGCAGGATGCCAGACCAGCCTACGAAGACGAAGCGATCGCGTTTGAGCCAGTCGTCGAGTACATCAAAGATGCCTCTTTCGGTCTGGGCGCGTCCGACTGCGATTGTCATTGCGGTAAAATCCTTTTGCTTGTTAAAAGACCAAGGTTTCTAATTAAAGTTAACATAACTATATATTAGAAGTTCATAATCTTTCAACATAATTAGCAGAAGTTGATACACAATGCCATCGGTCGATCGCGATCTCGTCAGTGAAACGTGACGCTCGGTGGGCTACTTGAATTAAGATTTGGCTTTAAGGCTGTTTACTTTTATGACTGCAAAAACAACGACCTCGATCGATTCTGTCCTGCGCTACCCGGTTTTGGGCTCCCGCCGCTTCAGCAATTACTGGTGGGCGACGGTTGTCAGCATTGGAGGGACTGGTTTCCTGCTGTCGGGCATTTCCAGCTACTTGCACGTCAACCTGCTGCCTTTTGCTGACCCGACTCAGCTCATTTTCATCCCCCAAGGCATCGCGATGGGTTTCTACGGCGTCTGCGGCGTGCTGTTGGCGCTTTACCTGTGGCTGACTGTGCTCTGGGATGTCGGCGGCGGTTACAACGAGTTCGATCGGAAAACTGGTAACATTCGGATCTTTCGCTGGGGTTTTCCCGGCAAAAACCGCAAAGTTGATTTTAATTGCAAGACATCGGAGGTGCAATCTGTACGGGTAGACATTAAAGAAGGTCTCAATCCCCGCCGCAGTATTTATCTTAAGCTCAAAGACCGCCGTCAGTTTCCCCTGACTAGAGTCGGACAGCCGATTGCTTTGTCTGAAGTGGAAAATCAAGCGGCCGAATTGGCTCGATTTTTGCAAGTTCCCCTAGAAGGACTTTAGGGATTTTTGATTTTCGATTGGTAATGTCTCGTAGGGTGCGCCGAGGCGCACCAAATCGATAAATATTGGGTGAGCACGAAGCGGTGCAAATTATCCCTGGTAAATCGATAAATCTAGGGTGCGCAATGCGCACCTTACATCATTGAATGAAAGTGAAAGTGAAAATACAAATGCAAATGCAAATAAAAATTCAGCGGTGGTTGTTCTCACTTTTAATAATTGGTGCGCTTTTTGTCGGGGGATGCGGTAGTTCCCCTGCTGCAAACTCGACTCCGACACCGAATCCGGCGTCGGGTGAAAGCATTTCTTTGTCTCCGTCTCCGTCTCCGTCTCCTGCTGTTGTGGCGGCGAGTTCGCAATTTAGCAATTTGGCGCGCTTGCAAGGAAAAGCAACGGTGGTGATGACGGTTAAAGGTGCTCCGATTACGATCGAACTCGACGGCACAAATGCGCCAATTACTGCGGGCAATTTTGTCGATTTGGTTCAGAAGGGAGTCTACGACGGGCTGGTATTTCACCGAGTCGTGCGGGAACCTCAGCCTTTTGTAGTTCAGGGCGGCGACCCCCAGGGTAAAGACCCTAAATTCCCTACGGCGCGACTGGGAACTGGCGGTTTTATTGACCCGAAAACTTCGGCAGAACGCAGGATTCCTCTGGAAATTAAAGCTAAAGGTGCTGCCAATCCGACTTACAGCGCGACGCTACAAGAAGCTGGGGTTAAGGAGAAACCCGTGTTGGTGCACAGTCGCGGGGCTGTGGCTATGGCTCGATCGCAGAGTCCTGATTCGGCTTCTTCTCAGTTTTACTTTACTTTGACCGATGTGCCGTTTTTGGACGGCAGCTATGCGGTTTTTGGCTATGTGAAGCAAGGCATGGATGTTGTTGATAAGATCGAGCAGGGCGATCGGATTGATAAGGCTACTGTTACTCAGGGTTTGGAAAATTTTAAGGCTGTTAGTTAGTAGTCAGTTGGCAGTTGGCAGTTGGCAGTTGGCAGTTGGCAGTTGGCAGTTGGCAGTTGGCAGTTGGCAGTTGGCAGTTGGCAGTAGTGATTAGACAAACAACTACCTTCTACTTTCTAGTTTTTGCCAAAAGCAAGCCTTTTACTTATGGATGTTGTTGTTACCGGAATTGGTCTTGTTTCGGCTTTAGGTACTCTGGAAAGTAGCTGGAAAAGGCTTTTGGCTGGGGATTCTGGGATTGAGCGACATCAACCTTTTCTAGAACTAGAACGGCGACCTTTGGCTTTAATTGGCACAAAACCTGCTGATTTAATTACTTTAATTCGGCAGGTTTTGGCAGATGCTTTGCAAGATGCTAATTTGACTTTGCCTTTGCCTGAGTGCGGGATTGCGATCGGTTCTAGCCGCGGTTTCCAGGCGAATTTGGAACAATTGGCGAGGGAAGGAAGAGGGAAGAAGGAAGAAGGAAGTTCGGCAACGGATTCTGTAACGGATGTAACGGATGGAAGGAAGACCGAAGTTGGAAGACCGAAGTTGGAAGAAGGAAGAGGGGAGAAGGAAGAGGAAAGAGAATTCTCACTTACCGATTCCCAATTCCCTATGCCCCATGCCCTATGCCCCATGCCCCATGCCCTATGCCCAATTCCCGATTCTCAATTCGTGAATTTTTTGCCTCACATGGGGGCGATCGCGGCGGCGAGGGCCATTGGTTCGACGGGGCCGGTACTGGCGCCGATGGCTGCTTGCGCGACGGGTATTTGGTCGATCGCCCGTGCTGTTGATTTAATCCGTACCGGTGAGTGTCAGCGGGCGATCGCAGGCGCTGTGGAAGCGCCAATTACACCGCTGACTGTGGCTGGATTTAACCGGATGGGTGCTTTGGCAAACGCTGGGTGCTATCCTTTTGACGAAAATCGGGAAGGCTTTGTGCTCGGTGAAGGCGGGGCTTTATTTGTATTAGAATCCGCCCAGTTGGCAAGGCGTCGCGGCGCTAAAATCTACGGTCGAATTTCCGGTTTTGGCTTGACAAATGATGCTTGCCATGCTAACGCGCCGGATCTGGGTGGGAAAAGTGCGATCGCGGCGGTAAATCAATGTTTGAAACGAAGCAATTTAGCAGCGGTTGATATAGATTTTATTCACGCTCACGGTACTGCAACTGAGTTAAATGACCGACACGAAGCACTGTTAATTGAGAAGTTGTTTCACCGGGGAGTTGCTGTTAGTTCGACTAAGGGGGCTACGGGTCATACTTTGGGAGCTTCGGGAGCTTTGGGCGCGGCTTTTTGTTTGATGAGTATTAAACATCGGATGTTGCCGCCTTGCGCGGGAATGAAAAAACCGGGGTTTGAATTAGATTTTGTTCGCTGTGCGCGATCGGCTGTGGTGAGAAATGCGGTTTGTTTGAGTTTTGGCTTTGGCGGGCAGAATGCTGCGATCGTTTTATCTGGCGAGTGTTAATTTTTGCAAACTCGGTCGATCGGCATTTAAATTACACGATCTCTCTACAGTTAAAATCTTCTGAGGCGGCCCGGAGAACCCGCCCGCAGATCCACGAATATAAATCTGAAAAATTATACAATATTTATGTATTTTAGTCAATTAACTGAGAATTTTGGTGAGATTACTGCTGCTGCTATGCTAGTCCGGCTCTGCATCCCGACCCAAATCCTTGCGTCCAAGCCTGGGATGTCAGAAAATAGAGACAGATTAAAGCAGCATTGTATTTTATTAACGCACCGATACCGATCGGCGAAAATAGAAGAAAGAAACTGTTTCAAATAAGTCTCAGGTATTTTAACATGGATCTGGCATCTCATCGATTTATGTCTTATTTTGAACCAGAGCAAACTGCTCACCTTTGCCAAATAGCGCTTGTGGAGACTTTTGCTGAGGAAACGCTGGTTTTTGAAGAAGGAGAAACGGCGGATTTTTTATATCTAGTTTTAGAAGGTAAAGTCGAGTTTAGCAAGCGGATTGAAAACCATAAATATCAAACTGTTGCTGTAGCTAAGCCTGACGATTATTTTGGCGAACTCGGAGTTTTAGACGGAGAGCCTCGCAGTGCTAGAGCTGTGGCAGTTAGCGGATCGACTTTGGCAAAAATAGGTCGGGAAGAACTAATCGCAACTCTCCAGTTTGCTAAAGGCAGTGCGGTACTGAAAATGTTTAGTTTCATTACTAAAAATTTGCGGGATACCACGGATCAATATGTTAGCCAGTTCGTACACCGACAAAAAATGGTATTGGTAGGAGAAATGGTGAGTACAATTATTCACGATTTTAAAAATCCTTTTACGGGAATTAAACTCTCCAGCGAAATGCTCAAAGAAATGCACCCGGATGAGGAAACTCAGGAGTGGTGCGAACTTATTCAATTGCAGGTTCAGCGAATGTTGGGGATGGCTGAAGAAGTATTAGAATTTTCGCGCGGCAATTCTGTATTACATAAAAAACCAGTTAATCTAATCCAGACGTTGCAGCAGTTTGAAAGGTTGAACAGAGTTTATTTTGAGGCGGCAAAAGTAGATTTGGTCTTACGGGTGACAGAAGTGATAGTGGAAGCAGACGAAAATAAAATTTTGCGGGTTTTGCAAAATTTAGTTGGGAATGCTGCTGAAGCTTTTGGGGGGCGCGGGGGGCGAGTAGAGATTATTGTGACACAAAGTGAGGAGTGGGCAGAAATTAGCATTTACGATAACGGCCCGGGCATTCCGCAGGCAATTAAGGAAAATTTATTTGAACCTTTTGTGACTTATGGCAAGCGGACGGGTACTGGGTTGGGAACGGCGATTGTTAAGTCAATCGTTGATGCTCACAAAGGGGAAATTACTTATGAGTCGGAGGACGAAAAAGGGACAACTTTTTACATCCGCTTGCCGAAAATTATGGCTTTAGCAGATCGAGTTTAAGTAGGTAGGCAGATATATACTTAGGGGTTTCTCACGCTTGCCTCAGAAACTTGATTTATGAGTAGATATCTTGTTACAAAACAATATTTCTCTAAGAAACCGGGTTTAAGAGCGTAAGTCCTAATACTGTGTAGCGAGTTGCAGAATCAAGTAGAATTGAATTAACGAACCGCTAAAAATCTGATGCCAGTTACTATTCAAACCTTACCCGCAGAAGTTATCGATTTAATTGCCGCAGGCGAAGTGATTGACTCGATCGCCGCTGCGGTACGAGAATTAGTAGAAAATTCTCTGGATGCTGGCGCAACTCGCATCGTTGTTTCTGTCTGGCCCGAACAGTGGCGGGTGCAAGTTGCAGATAATGGTACGGGAATGGATCTGGAAAATTTGCAGCAGGCGGCTTCGCCTCACAGTACGAGCAAAATTACCACTGAAGCTGACCTTTACAAAATTGCTACTTTGGGATTTCGCGGGGAAGCTTTGCACAGTTTGGCTCAGTTGGGCTGTTTGGAGGTTTTGAGCCGGCCGAATGATTTGGGATTGGGTGATTTTTGGGAAAATCGAGAGTCTGCGCAAACCCCCGCCAGCTCATCCTTTAACCCGGGGGGAATTGAAAATGCTCGCGATGGCTGGCGGGTGGTTTACAATAACGCTGGCGTTGCTGTGGAGGTGGAAACAGCGGCGATCGCTCCGGGTACGGTAGTCACTGTTGCTAATTTGTTTGGGAATTGGCCTGTGCGCCGCACTTTTTTGACTGCGACACAGCAAATGCGATCGATACAATCAATCATTCAGCAAATTGCTATTTGTCACCCGCAGGTTAATTGGCAGTTGCGTCAAGGAAATATCCCTTGTTTGCACGTAACTCCTGGTAGCACAGCGGAACAACTTTTACCTCAATTCGTGCGCGGTGTGCGATCGAGCGATTTGCAGTATTTAAAGCTAGATTTGTCGGCGAGTCCTCAAAATCAGAAAGCAGCAAATTTTTGGGTAGAACCTCAACTTGTTGGAGCTACAAGCAAGCACAATTACCAATTACCTGTTGCCAGTTCCCAATTCCCGATGCCCAATTCCCAGTGTTTGGAGTTAGTAATTGGTTTGCCCGATCGCTGTCACCGCTCTCGGCCGGATTGGGTGAAGGTGGGGGTAAACCGGCGAGTTGTACGATCGCCCGAATTAGAGCAAACTATTCTCAGCGCCTTTGCCCGCACTTGTCCGCGCGATCGCTATCCCGTATGTTTTGTTCACCTGCAAATCTCCCCCTCGGAAATTGATTGGAACCGCCACCCGGCTAAGGTGGAAATTTATCTGCACGATCCGAGTTTTTGGCAAGCACAAGTTAGCGCGGCAATTGCTCGCGCTTTGCACCTAAATGATGAGGTTTTGCCTGCTGCCCCAATTCCCGAGCGAGTGGGACAATTGCTGAAGGCATCGGAACAAAAAAGTGCTTACAGTGTCGGGATTTCGGTTAGGCCGAATGAGGACGGCGGCGAACAGGAAAAAGCTAATAAAATAGGATTGATGGAATTGAAGGCGATCGCTCAAGTTCACAATACTTACATTGTTGCGGAACATTCCAGCGGAATGTGGTTAGTCGAACAGCACATCGCTCACGAGCGCGTTTTGTACGAGCAATTGTGCGCGGCTTGGCAGCTAAAATCTCTCGAAAAACCAGTGATTCTCAGTCAATTATCGGCGCTGCAAATTGAGAATTTATCGCGCTTGGGTTTGGAAGTAGAAACTTTTGGGGAACAGCTATGGGCGGCGCGGGAAGTTCCTGAATTGTTAGCTCTTCGAGATGACTGTGCGGATGCGCTTTTTGAACTCAGTAAAGTCGCAGATTTGCAAGCGGCTCAAGTTGCTACTGCTTGCCGCAGCGCTATGCGAAACGGCACTCCATTGAGTCTTTCCCAAATGCAAAATTTGTTGAATGAATGGCAGCAAACTCGCAATCCGCGCACTTGTCCTCACGGCCGCCCGATATATTTTGCTTTGGAGGAATCGACTTTGGCTCGCATTTTTCGCCGCAGTTGGGTGATTGGCAAAAGTCACGGGATTTGATAGCTTAAAGTTAAGCTGTAAGGTGCTCGTTACATACAGGACTATTTTTTTTGAACCGCAGAGGGCGCAGAGAACGCAGAGAGGAAGAGAAGAGAGATGTTTTTAATATTTTTTTGGGCAACAGGATATTCGTATAAAATGTCAATTAAAATCAAATAAATCATAAATATGGATTTTCCAAGAGCGCGACAACTCTTTTATCGAGAAATTAATCAGCCGGATGGCTCGATCGATCTGGCGAAAGCGGCCCTTTACATGGCTTTGGAAGAATACCCAAATCTGGAGCCGGAGGAGTATCTCAACGCTCTGGATACGATCGCAGATGAAGTGCGATCGCGCTTGCCGGCACAGAATTATCCGCTGCGGATTATTCAAACTATTAACCGCTATTTATACGATGATTTGCAGTTTGCGGGCAACGATGTTGATTATTACGACCCCCGCAATAGCTTTTTGAATCAAGTGATCGATCGCCGTACTGGTATTCCGATCTCTTTGTCTTTGGTTTATTTGGAGGTTGCTAAGCGGATTGATTTTCCGATGGTGGGAATTGGGATGCCGGGACATTTTTTAATTAGACCTGATTTTGAAGATGCTGGCATTTTTGTTGATGCGTTTAACGGCGGCGAGATACTATTTCCTGAAGATTGTCAAGGGAGACTTTCTCAAATTTACGGTCAACCTATGGAGTTGCAGCAGGCTTTTCTCGCCCCGGTAAGTCGCCGGCAGTTGTTGGGGCGAATGCTGGGAAATCTGAAGGCGATTTATTTGCAGCAGCGTGATGCTTTGAGGGTGCTGGGCGCGATCGAACGGATTTTGCTGCTGTTTCCCGAGGCGCTGGGGGAACGCCGCGATCGCGGAATTCTCTACTATCAACTGGGGCGCTTGGCCGAGGCGCGCCACGACTTGGAACTATACCTGAGAAATGCTCCGAATGCTCCTGATGCTGCTAGAATTCGCCAATTGCTCGAAAGGCTCGATCGGGATATGTGAGCTTAAATTAGGTATCGATCGCACACTATAAGATGTGAAAGCGACACTCAATAAATTGCTGCCCGACGGCAAAATGTCGCTTTTATAAGTTTTGCAAAGCTATAAGAATTTATCGCGCGTATTATCCTAACATATAAGCGAGCAATTGACACCTGTCAAAATATCGGTTAAATTTGCTTGACATGACTGTAAAATCATAGGTCATTTACGGAACTCATGAGTCCACTTTCCCGACTGATACCCGCAGAGACGATCGATCGAAAAAGTATTTTGACGTAAAGAGGCACAAACCCATGAACTTTCAGTTTCAACAAGGTTATCTCAACGCAATGCAACCGCTGTCAGCCCATTTAACCAAAAGAATGTCAAAGTCTTTATCATTAGGTTTGGCGCTTTTGCTGGGAACAAGTGCAGTATTGCTGAGCAGTGGCCAAGCTTTTGCATTAGACAATGTTACCGTAAAATACGGTGCTGTGGACGTAACATTACCGATGAGCGACTTGCAAAGCTTTGCACAAACTGGCAAAGCTTCATCTCAACTGCAAAGCGTTCTGAGTCTTGCGAAACAAACTCCCGAGTCGGTGCGCGAAATATTGACGCGAGAAGTGCCTTTAGATTCCCAATTAGTAGCGCGGCTGGCAACTACTTATTTTGGGGAAATTGTTTTCAAACAATTGGGCGAGGTTGCTTATGCGCCGACTGCTAGGCTGCAAAGCGTTCCCGCACTGCGCGATGCTTTAGTCGCAGCTTCCCAAGATGGCAAAATATCGCTGATTGAAGTGATGCAAAATTACAGCCCTGCGGCCTTAGAAGTTGACGGCAATCAAGCGATGGTTATCTACGAACGAGTGATTAAAGATGTGCAAGATGTGCAAGCTTTGTATCAGAATTCCCCGGCTTTGCAAAATACGGCAAACCAAGCCGTGAATTCGGCGAGACAAATGATTTGTCAGCCAAATTCATCGAATATGAAGTAATTGGGAATTGGGAATTGGGCATAGGGCATAGGGCATAGGGCATAGGGCATAGGGCATAGGGCATAGGGCATAGGGCATTGGTGTTTTTTTTTCCTATTAGCTCTTAGTTTTCATCTATTACCAATTACCAATGCCCCATTCCCGATGCCCGATTCCCGATGCCCGATTCCCTAGCCAATGCTTTGAGATAATTTCTCGGCTACCCGTTTGAGTCGTCGGAGTTGGTCTTTCATATCTTTCTGCGTCCAAGGGGCTGCAAAGCGATTGAAACCAAATCTAATTAAAGGATTGGGAATTTGAAATTCAAAGCGGTTAATCAAGAGAGTTCCTTGGATTTGGGGCTGGCATTCCCAGCGATCGCATCCTTTGAAAAATCCGTCAAACCCCCAAACAATTAAACCGGGCTGTCGCTCCAACACCACACTCTCTAAAGTGGGTTGCAAAACGGGAATTTTTATGATAAATAAGCTGCGACTTCCTACAGCAGTATCCCATTCGCCCTCGGGATCGCAGCGCAGCAGGGGATTGAGCCACTTGTGCATCAAAGTGCGATCGACTATACAGCGCTCCACCAGAGTAGCAGCAGCGCGAATTTCAATGGATTGCTCGAAAACTTGACGAATTGACATGAGAACCTGCAAGCTAGAAGCGTATTCTTACAGTTTCTTATTTTCCTTGTCAAATCTGACGTTAACCTCAAAAAACAATGAATGAAACTTGGCAAGAAATAACTCAAGCGACATCGGGCCCACTAGCTGCTTTGTCCGATGGCTTACGCCCCGCTACGCTACGACTTTTGGCACAGGCCCCGCCCCCGCCGAATCCGCTGACAGATGCCGAACGCGGATTTAACAATTTTGTTCAGAGTTCAAACATTGAAAATCTCATCTGGGCGATCGGTATCCTGCTAATTGGATTGATAGTAGCAGCCCTCGTCTCATCTGTAGTCGGGGGATTGCTCAAGAAGACTACGATCGACAACCGGCTGGCTGCTTGGATTACCGGCCGCCCGGAAGGAACAGGAGCACCGCAAGTGGAAAAATGGATTTCCGCAGCGGTGTTTTGGATCATTTTTATCTTTTTTCTAGTTGCGTTTTTCAACCGGCTGAATCTAACGGCTGTCTCGCAACCGCTCAATACTTTTCTCAATCAAATAGCTAATTTCTTGCCGAAGTTAGCCGGCGCGCTAATTTGGTTGGGGATTGCTTGGGTGTTGGCGACTGTCGCCAAATTGGCGGTATCGCGGGTGATGCGGACTTTTAGCGTGGACGAGCGCTTGAATCAGGAGGTGGGCACTGCGCCCAGCGAGCGCCCTTTGCTGCTGAGCGATACTGTGGCGAATGCGCTGTACTGGTTCATTTTTCTGCTGTTTTTGCCGCTGATCCTGGAAGCGCTGCAATTGCAGCAGGCTCTGCTGCCGGTTAATAATTTGCTCAACCAAATTCTGGCGGCAATTCCGAAAATTCTGGAAGCTGTGCTGATTGGGTTTGTGGGCTGGCTACTGGCTATGGTGGTGCGGCGGATTGTCACGAATCTGCTGGCTGCTGCTGGGACGGACAGTTTGGGCGCTCGGTTTGGAATTTCGCGGACTTCGGGTGGACAATCGCTGTCGTGGATTGTCGGGACGATCGTCTATGTTTTGATTTTGATTCCAACGGCGATCGCGGCTCTCAACGCTTTGGACATTCAGGCGATTTCGCAGCCGGCAGTCGCGATGCTCAACGACATTTTGAGCGCGGTTCCCAAAATCTTTACAGCAGCGCTAATTCTGGCGGTTGCTTACATTTTGGGGCGTTGGGTAGGCGATTTGGTGACAAATATCCTGACGGGAATTGGCTTTAACAATGTCTTTTCTTGGTTGGGAGTGCAGCCGAAGCAGCCGCTGAGGGTAATGTCGCCGCCGGTGCGCCCGCTCGATCCGGACGCAACGCTACTTCAGCCGGGACCGGAAGTTCCAGCCCGCACGCCTTCTGAGTTTGTGGGGATTGTGGTGCAGGTGGGCATCCTCCTGTTTGCTGTGGTGGCTGCTACCGACGTGCTGCGGATTCCGGCACTGACGGCGATTGTTAGCGGTATTGTCTTGGTTGCAGGGCGGGTGCTGTCGGGTTTGATCGTATTTGCGATCGGGCTGTATTTGGCGAATCTGGCGTTTAATTTGATTGCCAGTTCTGGAACTCGTCAAGCGCGGCTGTTGGGCCAAACGGCTCGGATTGCGATTATTGCCTTTGTTTCGGCCTTGGCGCTGCAACAGATGGGCATTGGCAGCGATATTGTGAATTTGGCTTTCGGGCTGCTGCTGGGGGCGATCGCAGTTGGCATTGCTCTAGCTTTTGGTTTGGGCGGGCGCGAGATTGCGGCCGACCAAATTCGCGAATGGTTAGCGTCGTTTAAACAAGATAAAACGCCGCGTTTGTAACTCTCTAAAATGGCGTTTGTACTTGACAAACGCCTTTTTTAGTCATTAGTCATTAGTCATTAGTCATTAGTCATTAGTCATTAGTCATTAGTCATTAGTCATTAGTCATTAGTCATTAGTTATTTGCTCGCAATACCCAATATTTGATATAGTTTCCGCGCTTCATCGGAATCAGAATTTTTCGAGTAGCAGTGCGAGCGTCCCGTTCGCTATAAGTAGCGCTCGCGAGCGGGACGCTCGCACTGTATAGCAATCCTAAATCATTTGTGAAGTTCTTACTCCCTCCCCTTACTAAGGGGAGGGTTGGGGTGGGGTAAAAAATTTACGACTCATTTAGGATTGCTATATCATTCCGATGTAACCCGATTTGATATGATATAGCAACCCCTAACACTGTTAGGACGTTCTCAATCATCGTTTTTTTAGATCGCCTGCTAAAATAAAAATAATCAGAATTGAGGAGGCTTAAACTGTGACAGTTTTAACTTCTATCGAACAATCAGAAATTGAATATCCCAGCAGCGACGGAGAGCCGATGGCGGAAAGCGATATAACTTGCGGTTACATGGTTTACGGTCGCGGAGCTCTGAGGTTGCATTTTAAAGATCGATCGGATGTCTACGTATCAGCAAATTCTTTCATTTATTACCAAGAAGGCAACAACCAAGCTGTTGTCTCTCCCGATATATACGTAGTATTTGGAGTATCAAACAAGGAAAGAAAAAACTATAAAGTCTGGAGAGAGAACGGGATAGCCCCGCAGTTTGTCCTAGAAGTAACATCGGAAACAACGCAAGATAAAGACCAATTAATCAAACCAGAGATTTACAAAGAACTGGGAGTGACAGAATACTTTCAGTACGATCCATCCGGGGATTATCTCAATCCAATTTTACAGGGAGCGCGCTTGGTAAATGGCGAATACGAGCCTATTTTCGCTAACAATATCTCCTTCGATACGCTGTGGATGTACAGCGAAGTATTGGAATTGGAATTGCACCTAATTTCAGGAGTATTTAGGTTTAGAAATCCTGAGACAGGAGAGTTTCTGAAAACTATCGAGGAAGAGCAACAAGGGCGACTGGCAGCCGAAGCAGCTTTTCAACAATCCGAACAAGCGCGGTTGGAAGCAGAAGCAGCTTTTCAACAATCCGAACAAGCGCGGTTGGAAGCAGAAGCAGCTTTTCAACAATCCGAACAAGCGCGGTTGGCAACCGAGTTAAGCTTCCGCGCGGCTATTTCTCAATTGTTAAATTCAGGAATGAATTTAGCGCAAGTCGCACAACTGATGAATTTACCAATATCGGAGGTACAGCGATTAATAGGAGAAAATGAATAGATTGCTTTAATAATTATTTTAGGGTAGGTGTTCCACCTGCCTTTTTTTGTTTAACGAGCGATCTACTGCTATATTAAAAATAACCAGAATGGAAAATATTAAAAAATGAGCTATTTAACTTATCGACAAAAAGAAGAAATAGCATATCCCAGCAGCGATGGAAAACCGTTCGCAGAAAACGATCTCTTTTTCGATAGAAAATTTAACATTATACAATACCGATGCAAACGGAAACGATATTACAGCCTCGGATCTACAGGTTCGCTCTCCATCGCTAAAACTCCGAAAACGCACTCGTGAACTTGTCTCAAAGGAGCGCCCGCAACAAATCGCTCCAATGCTTCTATACCGAGAGCAAATTCTCGCAACGCCAAAGAACGCTTGCCGGAAAGCCCGCGCGATCGCAATTTTTCTAAATGTTCCGGCAATGAATATTCCAAACCGTAAATAATCCGCAAATACTCTTTCCCGCGACATTTTACCGCAGGCTGCACCAGTCCTTTGCTATTTTTTACAGTAAATTCCATCGGTTTGACAACCATGCCTTCGCCTCCCGCCTCGGTCAGTTTTTCCCACCATTGAATCCCGGCTAATTGGCTGTCAAAATCGGCAATTTCCACTACTTTGTATTCGGTAGCTAACAGCAATTCCGGGTCAGCTTGACAAATTTCTGCAATCTGTTCCATGTGCCAACAGTGATTTTTATCAGCGTGCACTGTTCCCTCGGTTGCCAAGATGTGGAAAGGTGCTAATTTGAGATCGGAGATGGATTTCACAGACCAGCAGTAGCGCTGGTAGGCTTTAACGTATTGATGCGCTAGTTGCGATCGCTCTTGGTAGCGACTCAGCAGATCGCTAACTTCAACTCCCCGCTGGCTAGCCTGTTCTAAGTTTTTAATCGCATCGGTAAATGCACTATTAGAAGCTGTTCCCACTGCGGCATACTGTTGCTGCAATAATTCTTGAGCTTTAGCAGACCAAGGCATCAATTCGCAGTCCAAACAAACCCAATCGGTTTGAAATTTATCCCAAAATTTGCTGGCAGTTAGAGCAGTATTAATTCGCGCCAAAAACTCAGTTTCTAAAGTAGAATTATTGAAGAAATGCCGTCCCGTGCGCGTGTAACAAATACCGATGCTGTTGTTGAGGATTCCAAATCGATGTTGAGCGGCAAATTCATCGCGGCAAACAATGACAACGGCGCGGGAACCCATGTGCTTTTCTTCGCAGACAACTGTTGGTATTCCCTGCTGTTGGTAGTAGCTAAAGGCTTCGCCTGGATGTTCTAATAGTCCCGGTTCTTTGGAAGTAGCAACGGGAGACATTGTGGGAGGTAAATAAATCAGCCATTTGGGATTTGCGGCAAACCGACTCATTACTTCAAGGGCGGCGATCGCATTTTCTGCTTTAATCGTAATGTTGCTTTGCAGGCGAGTGGAAATGATGCGTTTTCCCAATACGTCGGCAATGTCTAATACGTCGTCAAACTGCTGTTGGGCGGTGAGAGGAGTTGCGAGAGAAGTAAGTGCGATCGGTTTGACAGGTTCGCAGTAAACTCTAGCAGCCGCAACGCTGACAAATTCTCTTTCTGGATAGCGCAAAGCTGTTAGTTTGCCGCCGAAAACGCAGCCCGTGTCAATATCAACTGTATTGTTAAACCATTCTGTTTCCGGGACTGGCGTGTGTCCGTAAACAACTGCTGCTGTGCCGCGATATTCGGCGGCCCAATTGTATCTGACTGGTAAGCCAAATTCATCGATTTCGCCGGTTGTTTCTCCGTACAGTGCAAAATCTCGAACGCGGCCCGATGCACGTCCCTGAAGTTCTGCTTTCATCCCCGCGTGGGCGACGACTAATTGCCCGCCGTCGAGGACGTAATGACCGATTAAACTGTCTAGAAATTGGCGGATTTCTGTTTCAGCAGATTCGCGTAATTCAGCGGGCAAAGCTGCTATTTCTGCTAAGGTTTGTTCGAGTCCGTGATTGATTTTGACATTTTTGCCGTTGAGTTTTTTCAGCAATTTAATATCGTGATTTCCCGGCACGCACAATGCTGTTTCTGCAACTACCATGTTGCGCGCGAGTTTGAGGGTGTCGAGAATGCGCGGGCCCCGATCGACCAAATCTCCCAAAAACACCGCTTTACGCCCTTCTGGGTGCGCGTAGGTGGGAAAATCCCAAAAAGCAGACTCGCTGGTTTTTTCCACAATTTGATAGCCCAACTGTTGCAGCAACTGTTCTAATTCGCCGCAGCAGCCGTGAACGTCGCCGATGATATCAAAAGGGCCGCGATCGTGTTTGCGGTTGTTCCACAGCGGTTGTCTTGCGACTTCCACCGCGTCGATTTCCTCTGGGGAACGCAGGACGTAAACGTAGCGAAATCCTTCCCGATCGAGGTTTCGTAGCGATTTGCGCAAACTTTGAACGTGCCGCCGAACTACGTGACTGCCGAAGTTGCGGTTTGGACGTTGTTGGTTGCGATCGGCACACAATTTTTCTGGCAAATCTAGCACAATTGCGGCCGAAATGCAATGATATTTTCGGGCTAATTCTAACAAAGGTTTGCGGCTTTCCGGCTGAACATTTGTCGCGTCGATAACAGTTAACCTACCTGCTGCAAGGCGTTTAGCAACGATAAAATGCAGTAATTCAAAAGCATCTGCGGTTGCCGCTTGATTGTTTTCGTCATCGGAAACCAGCCCCCGGCAGTAATCCGATGAAATGACTTCTGTAGGTAGGAAATGTTGTCGGGCAAAAGTAGATTTGCCGGAACCGGATGCACCGATGAGAACGACTAGGGATAGTTCTGGAAGCGTAATTTTCATTGTTTATTAAAATTATTTACCAAATATCTGTACCAAACTATCTAAAACTGCTTTTTGTTCGTCAGCGCTGATTTGACCGAGATATTTAACTAATCGATTTTTGTCCACAGTCCGAATTTGATCGAGGACGATTTGCCCATCTTTGCCTTGAAAATGACAAACTATGCGACTGGGATATGATTGCCCCTTTGTTGTCATTGGAGCAATGATGACAGTGGCAATGCCCTGGTTCATCTCATCTGGTGAAATCACCAAACAAGGTCTAGTTTTCTGAATTTCACTGCCAACAGTGGGGTCAAGGTTAACTAAAAAAACATCAAAACGTTTGATTACCATTGCCACTCAAGCTCCTCCCACTCCGTAGCGGTGACATCATCAAGCAGGATATCATCATGTTGCTCTGCCATTTTTGCGAACGCTTCCTCCCACCCGGCACGCGGTTTTATAGCTGCACGAATGACAATCCGATCGCCCTGAACTTCGATTTCTACTGCTTCGCTAATACCAATTTGCTCTAACAACGATCTGGGAATGCGAATGCCCTGAGAATTGTCAATTTTAACGATCTGGGTTTGAATAGATTTACTCATAGCTGAAGCCTGCATTTTTCCAAGTTTAATTATATTGTAAGCACAAACAGACGATCGGTATTATTTGCATTGGGTGAATATTGCCATTTGCGTAGGCGAACCTACTTCTAAATCTTCGGTTCCGACGCAGCGAAACTCTACCCCAAAGCCAAACCGTTCGGCAACCCCATTCGCCCAAGCTTGAAATTCGGCCCTTGTCCACTCAAAGCGGTGATCCCGGTGGCGAAATTTGCCCGTCGGCAAGTTTTCAAACCGCACGTTATATTCAATATTTGGAGTTGTGACGATCGCACTTTTGGGCCGGATAAACTCAAACAAAACCCGCTCGAAAGCAGCCAACCGATCTAAATCCAGATGTTCGATCACTTCAATTACCGCCGCTGCATCAAAATCCGTCAAGCGACTATCCCGATAAATCAGCGAACTTTGAATTAGTTGAATCCGAGATTGCTGTGCGGGAGACAAGCGTTCTATTTGCAATCTTTCCGTGGCTATTTCCAATGCGCGGTGGGAAACATCGACTCCGGTAATTTGTTCGATCGCACTTTCGGCTAAAAGCAATCGCAGCAGTTTTCCCTCACCGCAGCCCAAATCTACCACTCGCTTAGCACCGCTTGCTTTTAAAGCCTCCATCACAGATTCTAAACGCTGTTGGTTGAGACTAATTCGCTGTTCTAAAACTTCCTCTTCTTGCTGGTGAGAAACTTCGAGATTCTCCGGGTCTATATTATCTGCTTCTGCTAACTGCGCTACAGCAATTCGCGTCAGACGGCGCTGGCGTTTCAGATAGCGATCGGCAATTTGTTCGCGGGCCGGATGCGCGTTCAACCAACCTTCACCGTGACGGAATAACTTCTCGATTTCATCATCCCCGACCCAGTAATGTTTGTCATCATCCAACACCGGAATTAGCACGTAGAGATGGCTCAACAAATCCGCCAACCGAATTGTATTTTGCAATTCCACAGCAAAGTAAGGACTCGCGCCCCATTCGGGAAATTGCGCGTCAAGAATCAGCGGTTTTACTGCGACTTGATAGCCCAGCGGCTCAAACATTTCGCGCAGAAACTTTTCGCCACCGCGACAGGGCAAAACCGACAGATTAACTGTTAGAGGAATTGGGGTTTCTGCGAGTTCTGGGCGGTCTTTGCAGCGACCGGATAGAGCTGTACTGAAGACTTTAGCGAGGGCGACAGACAGAAAAGATGAGGCAACGTAGGGGCGATCGTTCACGTATTGTTCGAGCGGGCGATCGCCCGATTTCGACTTGCCCCGCACCAAACCAACCGGATCGACATCTAACAGTAAAGCGGCTGTACACCTTTCTGCATTTGCTTCTGGATAAAACACGCTGGCAGACCCGAAAGTCATCGAAAAAGATTGATGGCGATCGGGATGTTTGTGCAGCAAATAACCTAAATCTGTAGCAGGCACGCGAGTTGTGGAAATGGTTAATAACATAATATTAGGAATTGGGCATCGGGCATCGGGCATCGGGCATTGGTTATTGGTAGTTCCTCACACATAACAAATAACTACTCACCGTCGATAATTAATCCATGTATCCGTGTCAAAATCCGTCTTGTGCCTTCCTTATTTTCACTGAAATTTCTGTTTTTCCACACTTCCCAAATCCAACTTAGCCCGCAATTCATCCTTAATTCGATTTAAAATAGAATCCTCATCCAAAGAAGATAAAATCTTGCTCACCACAGCCTTTGGCCCATCATCTCCCCAAGAAGCACCATTAGCCAAATAAGCCTTAGTAACTTGACCGATTCCGTAGCAAGAAACTCCTCCAATCGCAGCTTGCGTCACAGCAACAGACAAATAAGGCCCTAAAGCCAAACCCCCCGTCGCTGGCGTCGCCAAACCCAACAATCCTTTCAACGAACTTAAACCAAAATTCGCCACCAATTCCCCAGCCGTAATTCCCCCCATGCTAATCGCAATTTTTTGCAGCAATTGCACAGCGCCGGCTTCCGTCATCGCAATACCGTAAACTTTAGACAAAGTTAAGATCATCACCACATCAATTACCGCACCGCTGAGGATATCAATGACCGTAACTGGATTCAGAGCGATCGCCACAGCTTTCGTCATTACTCCATTCCAGATAATCCGGTTAGCAGCATCATCTCGAATCTCCATTTTTCGCTGCACCAACTGCTCGTTAATATCCCCCGCACACAGCATCGTATTCAGCGCCACCAAAGACTTGCCTTCCCTGTCTAAAATCTCCAGAATTTTTAGTTTTAAATCCTCAACTTGCGGCAAACCGCGAGTCATTTTCAGGCCCATACTTCCATCGGGACGGCGCACCGCACTAGCTGTCAAAGGTGAAGCCGCCGCCATCACAATTTCATCGGGAGACAACAATTCTCTTACGCGATCGTCTCGAATTTTATGATAAATTGCCAGCCTGTCTGCATCAGGATACTGGTCAATTTTATTAAACACTAATAACATCGGTTTTCCGGCTTCCCGCAACTGCGAAAGAGCTTCGTATTCCACCTTCGTAATGTCGCCCGCAACCACAAACAAAATCAAATCCGCTTGTTTAGCAACGCGGCGGGCCAAAATTTCGCGAGTTTCGCCGTCAACTTCATCTATTCCCGGAGTGTCGATTAATTCAACTTGCGACAAACGGTAAATAACTGGCGAAAGTCGTAGCGTAGCGGGGCGTAAGCCATCGGGCAAATCCCCATCAACACCATCTCCGACATCCCACTGCCCGATCGTCGTCGTGCGAGTCACCCCGTGAGTCGGGCCAGTTTCAAACACATTTTGACCTAGCAGCGCGTTCAAAACCGAAGATTTTCCCCTTCCCACCATCCCAAACACAGCGATTTGCACGCAAGCGCGCTCTAGCTTGTCGAGCATTTTCTCCAACCCGCCAATTTCCGGTTCCAGTCCAGTTCGCTCTTGGGGAGTCAAGTCGAGATTTTCTACTATATCTCGCAGAGCATCTTTAGCGTGGCGCAGGTTGAGTTCTGCCTGAATGTCTGCGAAGCTTAAAATTGTGTCATCTAATTCTCGATCGACATTTGAAAAATCCGAGGCTTCAGTCATTGTTACCTGATGTTATAGCTTTGCTTCACTTAAAGTTTCAACCGATCTGATGCCATTCTAGCTTTTTCCGTCTGCTTTGTACATTCTCTCGGATTTATCCAACTCTAACTCTCGGATTTACTCAAGCCTGACTCTCGGATTTACTCAAGCCTGACTCAGCCAAAAGTTCTCGCATTCACCCGCAAGCCCGCCGGGGATTTAAATCCCCGTCTTATAGCAAAAGTCGGTTAAAACCGACTGCCAACCTAAATTAGATTGTGATAAATTTCAGTCCTCTTTGAGAGGACTTTCGCTATGAGACAGGGGTTAAAAACCCCTGTCGGACTGTCCGACAGACCAATAAGCCGATTTACCCAATTTCAACTCATTTACAACAATGATTAACCGCCTCCAAATAATAGCCAGTTATCCATTTCTTTTACGTGTAATAATTTTCCTATTAATTTTGCTGGCAATCTGGCTGCCGCTAGCAGCACCAATTTATCTTTTAGTTAAAGACAGCAACTTAGCAACTATTCTGACAATGGGATTGTTGTTTGCCGAGTTTTTATTCCTAGTACCGCGCTGGGGAAAACAGGTTTACGGACAAACCAAATTGCTCAAAGGTTACGGTTTAATCAATACCAGAAAAAACGGTTTCGAGTTGTTAATCGGATTGGCGATCGGGCTTTTGCTCACTTTCACCTTATTTGCGGTGCAAGGGCTGTTCGGCTTAGTCGCGTGGCAAAATTCTGATAATTTGCCGAGAATCATCGCAGAAGGGCTATTAAGCGCCCTTGGAGTCGGTTTTGCGGAGGAGTTGGTATTCCGCGGTTGGTTGCTGGACGAGTTGCAGCGGGATTACAATTATAGAATATCTCTGTGGGCGAATAGCCTGGTGTTTGCCCTATCTCATTTTATCAAACCTGTCGCGGCAATGCTGCGGAGTTGGCCGCAGTTTCCGGGGTTGTTGTTGCTGGGTTTGATTCTGGTTTGGGGAAAAAGATCGCGCCAAAATCGCCTCGGTTTGTCGATCGGGCTTCATGCAGGTTTAGTCTGGGGATATTACATCATTAACATCGGGCAGTTAGTGCGATATTCGGGATCTGTCCCCGACTGGGTGACAGGAGTTAACGGCAATCCGCTAGCTGGGGCGATCGGGCTGTTGTTTTTGAGTGTCTTGGCCTTGGGAATGCGAAAAATGTCTGAACATTCCAAAGGTTTGTAATATATCCATCAGGTGCGTCGCTATGAGATTGTTGGTATTTAGTTAGGAATTTATCGCAGGCGACACACCCTACAACTGCTGCTGTTTTAGCAAAGGTATTATCAGATTAAATTGATATTTAGAGATTATTTAGGTTATAAATTATTTCTTGAGAACGCTTGATCGCAATAGTAGCAATCGCAGATAATAAGGGAAAATTATCGTCATAGTCTGCTTGATTTCGATATCGGCGCAACACTGCTAAATTATCGGCGATTAATTGATATCTTGAGTCAGGATTAATATCAAATTCTTGCCAAACATAGCGGTGAATATCGCTAGTTTTTGGCAGGGAATGACCTTGTTTATCTCGCAAATAGTTCCGCGCTAAGATAAAAGCAGCATAATAGGAACGACTGATAGCATCCCTCAATCGCGCCTCCTGTTCAGCAGGAATAGTTGCTTGACCAGCAAGTTCTTTTGCTAAATTTAGGTATTGCGACCAATCAAAACTCATCAGTATATTCCAAAATCGTATAAAAATGCTCCCGAATTTCATGGGATAATCCCCTAGACCAATTTTTACGCAATTCATCTTCTCTATCCATTGCTTCATCGGGAGCGAGGTCTGTTAAGATGATTGAGAGAACCAGATGAACATAGTTAGGAATTTCGGGGTCATTGATGACTTGAAGTAATAGTTTTTGTTCGGGAAAATAATTGCTAATCTGAACGGGTGCTTCTAGCACAACGGGAAGTAAAAACGGATATTTGTTAATAAAGTCAATGACTTCTGTTTTGTCTCGGAAAATGTATGCTTTTTCTAGGGTTTCGATGTCTGATTGGGAAATCAGGAAAGGCGCGACTCTTGGTGCTGATATCTTGTCTAAAATTAAGGATGCTATGGCATTTTGTTCTGCTTCGGGTAGTTGAGAGACGGTGGCAAAAGTTTCTGCTAATAGGTTATTCATTTTATAAATCTCCTATGCGACTATTCGTGATAAAAATCAATATTTCTAATTATAATCTGTTGTGCGGTGAATCTGAAAAAAAAAATAGTTTACTACGCTGGAACCCATCCTAAATCAGCACCAACTCCTCCGTAAATAAACCAGACTATTTCAGCAGACTTGTCTATACAGAAAGCATTGACACAGTGACAGAGATTTTCCCAAACAAAACTTACGCACAGGTGGCCAGAAACCGGGTTTTTTGACGATATGCTTCGCTTTACTCCACAGATTAAGTAAAAAACCCGGTTTCTTTGTCGGAGTGCATCCACGAGTGCAAAAAAAAATCGAGTCACCAGAGGCGACCAAAAAAGTGAAAAAGAAAAAAGAGTAAAGAGCAAAAGGGCAAAATAGCAAAGAAGAGTCCTCGCGGGGAAAACTAGGACAAGAAAGAAACCGACGCCACCGCTACGCGAAAACCCCCGTTCCTCCACCTGCCGTCCGCCGAGTGGTAGTAACGAACGGCACTACGGCAATCGACCGCAAGGTCGTACCAGGAACCACCACGCAGCACTCGGTTTTTACTATCTCCACCACTTTCCCAGGCACTTCCGTCAATCGGCGCACCGTTATAATTATCGTGGTAAATATCTTGACACCATTCCCAGACATTCCCGTGCATATCATAAAGTCCAAAGCTATTGGGCGGAAAACTACCCACAGCAGTTGTTGTTTCACGATAGATTCCCTTCGGTGCAGAACCGTAGGAATTATTCCCGTCATAATTAACTAAATCCGGGGTAACTGTGTCCCCAAAATGAAATGGAGTAGTTGTCCCAGCCCGACAAGCATATTCCCATTCCGCCTCACTAGGAAGGCGATAGCTTCTACCCGTCTTCTGAGACAATCTCACACAAAATTCAACAGCATCATTCCAAGAAACGTTTTCTATAGGAAGGTTTTTACCCTTGAAGTGAGAAGGGTCGGGTTTAAGGTCATACTGAATTTTGGGCAGATTAGCTACTGCTGCCCACTGTGCTTGATTAATCGGGTATTTCCCCAGCAGAAACGGTTTGATTGTCACCTGATGTTGAGGTCTTTCAAAGTAATAGCTTTTTGCTTCACTTGCAGGTGCACCCATTGTGAAGCTGCCTTTGGGGATAGAAACCATTTCTAAAGTAATGTCCTTGACGATAGTTTCTGTAAAAACCTGTGCTTGACTTTGGCTGCGCTTGGTGATTTCCCCCTTTGAATTCACTGTCACTGTTTTAAATTGAACTGTTTTTAGGGGATTGGACAATACTTTTACAGGTTGAGGCGATTTGTTCCCCAAACTTTGATACACAGTTGGTGTTGGTGGCGGTGGTGTTGGTGTTGGTGTCGGTGTCGGTGTCGGTGGTGGCGGTGGGAGAGGCGACAACAAAGATAAAATTGCTTGCAATGCTTCCTCTGCATTTTGATAACGCTGACTGAAGTGGTCGCGCACCATTTTATCTAACACATTTGCTAAATTATTACTAACTTGCGCCCGATTTCGCCAAATAACTTCTCCCGTCTGCGGATCTTCTGGTAAGGTATCAGGAGGTTGACCAGTCAATGCTTGAATCCCAATCATCCCCACTGCATAAATATCGCTACACAGTTTAGGTTTGCCCTTCGCTTGTTCGCTGGGCATATAACCCGAAGTACCAATGCCAACGGTGAACCTAGTTTGTCCTTGAGCATTAACAACCATTGTGCTAATTTCCTTGACCGCGCCGAAATCAATTAAGATAATTTTACCATCTTCGCGGCGCATTAAATTAGCAGGTTTCAAGTCGCGATGAATCACATTTTGCTGATGAACAATGGCTAAAACTTCTAAGATATCGTGCAATAATTTAATAGTATGGGATTCGCTTGATTTTTTACCTAGAATCAGTTCTTTCGTAAGGTCATATCCTTCGATAAAATCTTGCACCAAATAAAATTCGCCATTTTCCTCAAAGTGGGCGGAAAGGCTGGGGATTTGGTCGTGTAGCTTACCCAATTTATACAGCGTTTGGGCTTCTTTGTCGAATAAGCCTTTGGCAATTAGTAAAATGGCGGGATTGGGGTCTTTCGGTTTAAGATGTTTGACAACGCAGTGGGGATGTCCGGGTAAGTCTAAATCTTTGGCGAGGTATGTGTCGCCAAAACCGCCTTCTCCCAAGTCTTTGATAATTTGATAATGATTGCGGAGGGTACGACCCAGCATAGTTTTCAGGGAATGCAGTGGAAGTTAGAATATATTGTCGCACCAGAGGAAATTAGATGCTTAAACTCAGAATCGTTTCCACAATTATACTGCTAGTTAGTGCCAGTTGTTCATCTCCCGCACAGGCGCAAAATACCGCACAAATCAAGCCCAATAATTCGTTAGTTCAAGTGCAGCCAGCGCGAGAACAAATTCTCAATGCTTGCGTGCAGAATCAGGCTGAAACTTTGCCAAATCCTTTTAGCGATGTACCTTCCAATCACTGGGCTTACAAAGCTGTTTTGACAATGTATTATTGCGGGGCTTACCGAGAAGCAACACCACCTGCTTTAATTAAAGAATTGCTGGAATCAGCCGGACAAACTAATTGATTGTCCAGCATTTCATCCTCATTAATCGTGGCACGGGCGTCCCGCCTGTGCTTCTTCTGCGGTTAAAAAAACATTCTTAAAACTCAGCCCGAACCGTAAACGAATAATCGCCACCTGGTTCTAATTGATAATCCCATTTCTCCAGAAAGCGGTGCAGCGGTTCCTGAATCAATGCCCTACCCTGAGAAGGCTCAAGTATCAGTGTTTTTTCTGCGGTGAAACGCCACTGAAACTGCCACTCAAAATTGCCAGCACTTACTTCACCCTCTATCGTGCCTTTTTGCCAAGATTGGCCAGTAACCCGGACATATGCAGTTGTTTCAGGCAAACGTCTCGAACTCACCTTTTTGTTTCCGCGTTTGTTTCTGCAATTGTGCGACTATTGTAAAGGCTCATGGCTTTTTCTACTCCTTGGTGCAGACTTAGTTCCACAGCTTCTACAACCAGTTTAAGCACTTTCTCTACTAATTGAGTTTCCTCTGAGGAAAATTTTCCTAAAACGAAGGAAATCGTATCTTTCTCATTTTTAGCAGCATCGTTTTGAGGTTTGCCGATGCCAATCCGCAAGCGGGGAAATTTGTCTGTGCCCAAATGAGAAATTGTCGATTTCATGCCGTTGTGTCCGCCGGCAGAACCGGCAAGCCGCATTCTCAATTTCCCGATCGGCAAATCCATATCATCGTATACTACTAACACAGACTCCGCAGGTATTTTGTACCAATCCGCCGCCGCCCGAATCGCTTGGCCCGACAGATTCATGTAAGTAAGCGGTTTCAGCAAGCGGATTTTCTGTCCTCGCGGCCGGTTTCCCTCGCCAAATATGCCTTGAAATTTGCGATTTTCCGACAGCGAAATTTGCCAAGATTTAGCCAAGGCATCGACAGCATTAAAGCCGATGTTGTGTCGGGTGCGATCGTATTTAGGTTCGGGATTTCCCAAACCAACGATTAGCTGGGGAATCACTAACTCCGCTGGTGTTTCCGACTTCTGAGTGTTGTTCATTTAACTGTCTGTGCTATCTTCCTTGGGAGTAGCCGCCGCGAGTTTTTCATTTTCCGGTTTGCTGCTAGTCGCTACTGCTTCTTCTAGCTGCTTTGCTTCCCGGGTGAACTCCGACTCAAAATCCCGCGAAGCGTCTTGAAAGCCCCGAATTGCCTTCCCCATACTCCGGCCGATTTCAGGTAATTTTTTCGGGCCGAATACCAATAGTGCGATCGTAAAAATAACGGCCATTTCCGGCAAACCAATGCCAAAAATATTCATGGTTTTTCTCCTGCAATTTGTTTAGTTACTTCTTGTTTATTTATGCCAAAAGTAATCGGAAAGGGTAAGGAAAAACGGGAAAACTTAGCTTTTACCCTTTCTCCTCAACCCTCAGCTTTTACTTTTAGCCTTACTGTTTTGCGATCAATTTTTAGCGGCCTAGGCTCGACCAATCCATATCCACATTCTCCAGAATCAGCGAAGAGTTGTAGATTTGCAAAATAATCAACAAGAACACGAAAAACAGTCCAATGAACACGCTCATCAATAGCGTGGTTCCCCAGCCGGGGGCTACCTTGCCGTATTCTGAGTTAAGGGGTTTGAGTATATCTCCTAACCAAGTCCGTTGTGCCATAAGTCACCTGCAATGAATCTCTACAGAAAAGTTTGACATATTTCTACCGCTAATTGCGATCGCAATTTCTCAGAAATGCCGCAGGGGGAGTGGGAGAAAGGGGAGTGGGGGTTGGCTGCCATACCGTACTGCGCCTAAAATCACTAGACTTTCAGACGGATTGTTATTTTTTGTAATATTATAGAGTGGATAACTCATAATCGCTCCCCAATATGGAACCAGCAGCAGTTCTCGGCATTTCTCTCGGTATGTGTCTGGTGGCAATCACCGGCTTCTCGATATACACGGCTTTCGGCCCTCCCGCTAAGGAATTGAGAGATCCTTTTGAAGAACACGAAGACTAAAGAAGAAGGAAGTTCGGCAACGGATGAGTGTAACGGATGTAACGGATGGAAGGAAGAAGGAAGAAGGAAGAAGGAAGAAGGAAGAAAAAGAAACTATTCCCCATGCCCCATGCCCAATTCCCCATTCCCCTCTCCCTCTCTCCCTCGTAGAGATTCTTCTACCGGGAAGAAAGTGATTCTGTGGGGCGATCGCCAGTCGCGTACTCGTCAATGGTATATTTTTCAGAAATACAGTAAATCTCTATTCCATTTAAGCTAAAAATTATTAGGTGTCAGGCTAAAGCATCATGGGGAACACATTTGGGCATTTATTTCGGATATCGACATTTGGGGAATCTCACGGCGGCGGTGTCGGAGTAGTAATTGACGGTTGCCCGCCTTTAGTGTCGATCGACGCATCAGAAATTCAAGCGGAACTCGATCGCCGCCGCCCCGGGCAAAGCAAAATTACCACGCCCCGCAAAGAAGCAGATACCTGCGAAATTCTGTCGGGGGTGTTTGAAGGCAAAACTTTGGGAACGCCGATCGCCATTTTAGTTCGCAATCAAGACACTCGCCCCCAAGATTACGGCGAAATGGCGACAACTTACCGCCCTTCCCACGCCGACGCTACCTACGATGCTAAATACGGAATTCGTAACTGGCAAGGCGGAGGTAGAAGTTCGGCGAGAGAGACAATAGGTAGAGTAGCAGCAGGCGCGATCGCTAAAAAAATTCTCAAACAAGCAGCAGGAGTCGAAATAGTCGGCTACGTCAAACGCATTTCTGACTTAGAATGTGTCGCCGACCCGGACACTGTTACCTTAGAACAAGTAGAAAGCAATATAGTCCGCTGTCCAGATCCTGAATGCGCCGAAAGAATGATTGAACTGATCGAAAAAGTTCGCGATAGCGGAGATTCGATCGGCGGTGTAGTCGAATGCGTCGCCCGCAACGTACCCAAAGGTCTGGGAATGCCCGTATTCGACAAACTCGAAGCCGATTTGGCCAAAGCCATCATGTCCTTGCCCGCCAGCAAAGGCTTTGAAATTGGTTCGGGCTTTGCCGGGACTCTGCTTAAAGGCAGCGAACACAATGATGAATACTATACTGATGACAAGGGTGCCATTCGTACAGTGACTAATCGCTCCGGCGGAATTCAGGGTGGCATTGCTAACGGTGAAAATATCATTTTGCGGGCAGCCTTCAAGCCAACTGCGACAATTCGCTCGACCCAGCGTACAGTTACCCGAGAGGGCGAAGCAACGCTGCTGGCTGCCAAAGGACGGCACGATCCTTGCGTTTTGCCAAGAGCTGTGCCAATGGTGGAAGCAATGGTAGCTTTAGTGTTGTGCGACCATCTGCTGCGCCATCACGGACAATGTGGAACCTTAAAGCCTGAATTTTAAAATGGAAATCAGCTTGTCCTCTGTAGCGGCAACTCCCGTTGATTGCCCTCAACCCTCCGAATCAATAAAAGGTATAGATGATTTTGTAGTACAGTTCTGGGGCGTGCGGGGCAGTGTTCCCACACCCGGAGAGGAAACTGTTCGCTACGGCGGCAATACTTCTTGTTTGGAAATGCGAGTCGGTGGAAAACGCTTGATTTTTGACGGCGGAACTGGCTTGCGGATGCTGGGAGACCAGTTGCTGCAAGAAATGCCCGTGCAAGCTTATATGTTTTTTACTCACTATCATTGGGATCACATTCAAGGATTCCCGCTGTTCGCCCCAGCTTTCATCCGCGGCAATAGCTTTGATATTTACGGGGCGACTCCGCCGGATGGAGATTGCATGAAAAGGCACTTCGTCGAACGGGTGTTGCACTCGAATTCGCCGGTGCCGCTGATGGGTTTGCAGGCAGATTTGAATTTCTACGAACTCAATCACAACCAGACGATGATGCTGGACGATATTGAGATTAGGACTGGTTCTCTGAATCACCCGAATACTGCTATGGGATATAGGGTGACTTGGCAGGGACGATCGGCTGTTTACTGTTCGGATACGGAACATTTTCCCGATCGCCTTGATGAGAATATTTATAATTTGGCCCTCGACGCTGACGTGCTGATTTACGACGCGATGTACACCGACGAGGAATATCACAACCCCAAATCTCCGAAGGTGGGTTGGGGACACTCGACTTGGCAGGAAGCGGTGAGAATGGCCAAGGAGGCCCGGGTGAAACGAGTGGTGATTTTTCACCACGATCCGGCTCACACTGACGATTTTCTCGATCGCATCGCCGAAGACGTACAAATCGCTTTTCCGAAGGCAGTCATGGCCCGCGAGGGTCTTATTTTGCCGATCGGCTTCTGAATATTGCTTCCGGGCCGATCGAACCATCATCCATCGAACCATCATTTTATGTGGAGCAGGGCGCAATACCAGCTCCACAATTTTTTTAATTTGCAGCAAACTCTTAAGTGCATGGTACAATTCTTGCTTGTTAAGTTTTTAGGCAAAGTATTTAAGGTTTTTTTTATTGTTCAACCGCGTCCGCAAGACGCCAAGACGTAAGATAATTGGAGGATTCCCAAGGGTGAAAAGGAGACAGTTTTGAATGTCCACAAACACGGCGAGGCGAGGCGATCGCACGCCTGAGTGCCAGTAGAAGTGCCAGTAGACTTCCAGAAGCCTTGTTACAGATTAATTCTTAAGGACAAAAGCTGAGGTTATAGCTCTGATAAAATAAAAGCGGGAGCGGTTTTTTCCGATCGTGAATATTGACAAATCTGAAAAGCTCTTAGCTTTTCGCTACAAGCTGAGAGATTTTTCAGCAGTCAATTTGACTAACAAGAAAGAAACGATCGCTCTTTGGTTTGGCAGTAGCTGCGGCAAGCGAATGTTATGACTTGACTATCAAAATGGGAAATTTACGTTTTAGATCTTCAGCAAATCAATACAGATGGATTGCCTTAAGCAGTTTTGCTGTAATTATGGGCATTTCAGGGGCCCTTGCCTACCGCCTAGCCCCGCCGCCCGGATTCCTGGCTCAAGGCACTCTCACTTCTAACAATCCGCCAGTAAAATTTTCGAGCACGGGCACGACAATTCTCAAGCAGGGGGAGCAACTGACTCCGGAGGTTCTGCTGGCAGATAATGTTGTCAAAGCAGTGGCAGATGCAGTTAAGCTGTCGCCTTCTCAAGTTCGACAAAATGCTAGCGTCAAGATTTCCAAGCCGGAACAACCCCTAGAGATTGCTGTTGGGTATCGCTCGCTCGATCGGGAACAAGCAATCCAAACGGCTGATATGTTGATGAAGGGCATGGTTGAAAAAAGCCGCCTGATTAACAGATATCGGTGGCAATCAGTCAATCAGTCGCTCAACCAACGCTTGGCACAAGTCACTCAAGACCTGAAACAAGCTCAGCAAAAACTCGACCTATACGAAAGAGAGCGCGCTCGCCTGTTGCAGCAAATGAAGCTTCAGCAAGACTTTTACAACAAAACTCAGCTTGCAATGGCGGATACGCAAGCGTCGGAAAAAGAAATGGTGAGCAGTTTTGCCGCCGCTACAGTGCCACAAATTGTGGCTACGCCCACGAGCGATCCGACAGTGCCTCTAATTTTGGGAATTGGCCTGCTGTTGGCAATTTTGGTCAGCCGCGGTTTGATTCCTTCGGTGGCGGATTGGAGGTACAAGGCAGCTTTTCAGCGAGAAGAGAGCGAAAGGCTCCAGAGTGCTTTGTACCGACTGATCAAAGAAGGCCGTGGCGAAATCACTCTGGTGCGGTTTGCGATGGAGACGCGGCTATCGCCGGATGTCGCTCAGCGTTTTTTGAACGAACAAGCTGAAGTCTTTAATGCCAATTGCGAAATTAAAGACGACGGCAGCATCTTGTATCACTTCCACATTTAAAGGGCATCGGGCGATCGCGCTCCACAGAAAAATTTAGCCGATCGGGCCCTGACTGCTCGATCGGCTTGCTTTTTTGGTAATTGGCTAAAAAATAGAATATTTTTTTGTTCAGCTCGCTGAAATATGTGTAATAATCATAAAAAAATAAGTAAATGTACGGTTGCTTTTTACCTAAGTTAGTCAACTAAGGGCTAATTTCTCGTTAAAGGCTAGTTAGGGGGTGTCCCACCTCAGTATAAATGCGTAGTATTGAGTTATCATTCCTTTAGGGCTGTTAAATAGTTTCACATAAGAAACTCGCTCGGGCTAGAACCGGGAATCAAACTCGCAGCCTGAAAGCGTACATTTTCATATTGAACTTTTGTAATCACCTGTTGAGGATTAACCATGATTTTTGGAATAATTGGTTCTTCTGTCGTAGTTTACTTTTTGCTAATGTCGATCGCCAATTACGGCGACACTGGAATGTAGACTATTCAAGGCACTCATGCACTCTCTACATTCGGCAGCAGGCCAAAAAAGCTTTGACAACTTCGGTAGAGCCTGTGCGTGGGACTTGTCTGTCGTGTACGCGATAGAAAAAGAAAATGAATGGATGAAGGAGTCGTTAAGTACCGCTGTGATTGGAAAGAGGCAGATCCTGTAGCTGCCGGGGACATAGCAGATTTGATGGACTGGCGCGATCGGCTCCACTCTTGGGGACTAATTGCCGTCTACGAAAATGGCATAGGATTTGGGAACGTCAGCGTCAGGCTCGGCAATTCTTGCCAATTCGTGATTTCGGGCACCCAGACTGCACACTTGAGGGCTCTGGGGCCTGAATCCTACTGTACTGTCACCGAATTTAACTTAGAAAAAAATTTCCTCGGCTGCCGGGGGCCCGTACCAGCTTCGTCGGAGTCCTTGACTCACGCTGCGCTGTACCTTCACAGAGACGATGTGGGCGGGATAAT
Source organism: Microcoleus pseudofavosus SVA1_A4 (assembly GCF_036700565.1). Taxonomy (NCBI): domain Bacteria; kingdom Bacillati; phylum Cyanobacteriota; class Cyanophyceae; order Oscillatoriales; family Microcoleaceae; genus Microcoleus; species Microcoleus pseudofavosus. The sequence goes on along the minus strand of NZ_JAUBPE010000079.1, from coordinate 4,258 downwards.
TCACGTCCACAACCCTCAACTATGGCAGCAACTGCTGTTTAAGATTCCTACTACTAGAAAAGAAATACCTTACGGCACTCCTCAAATGGCCTTAGAAATGTTTAGACTTTTTGAGGAGGAGAATTTGGCCGATCGCAAAATTCTGGCGATGGCCGGTCACGAGGACGGAATTATATGTTTTGGCAGCACCTTGGACGAAGCTGGCAAAGTGCTTTCGGCTGCGATTAATGAGATTGGAGTTGAGCGTTGATCTCTCGAACGGTCGATCCATCGCCTGAGTTGTTGCAAAGATCGAGCATAAAACTCTCGCAACCAACTCAAAAATTTGCCAAGTGCCTCTTGCCTCTGTGGTAATGGAAAGATATTCTAAAGAGCAGATATATACTATATTCAATTGTAAAAGCTGAGAGTCATTGTGAATCAAACTAAACTTGTAAGCTCAAAAGAACTGCAATCAGAGGTATCTCGTCTCACCGAAGAGCTGCAAATGCGCGACCAATTGGTGCAGCAGTTGTCTCAAGAACTTTTCAGGCTGGTCAAGGGAAATTCGAGTTTTGTCCCGGCGCCGGAAGTTTCCGATCGCCACCAAGCTCAAATGCAGGCGATGCGGGAACAACTGCAAGCTGTGGAAGAACAGGTGGGTTTTTATCAGGAACAAATCGCGGAGCGGGATGCTGAGGTTTACCAACTGCGGCAGTCGGTGCAGGAATTGACCGATCGCTCTCGGATGCTGGAACAGGTGGTTCAGGAATTGCCGGGGGTTTACCGCCAGAAGTTTGCCGAACGGATCGAGCCAATTAAGGAAAAATTGGATCAACTGCAAAAGGAAAACCGCCAACTGCACACTGAGTTGCAAAGCGTAACTTACCGTCTCGCTGTGCGGAGCCGCAAGGCTAAAGGCTTGGATCTGCCGAGCGTGGATGAAACGGACGATCGGGGCATTCAAATGCCGAGCTTTGGCAATGTCTAAGGTTTTGATTGTGGCTGGTGGCGAGAAAGGCCCGGCCGCCAGTCTCTCGGCGGCGATCGCTCAATCCGATCTTTTAACTGAAGTCAATATCTGTGGGGTTTCGGAACTCAATTCTGGCGCGATCGCTCCGGGCGGGGCGATTGTTTGTCCTTTGACGCTGGAGGTGCCAGAAAATCTGGTTTTTCCGGGTCGGGATGTGTATCGATTTTGCCGCAATGTTTCGGCGGCGCGCGATCGAGTGGCCCAGGAGCTGCTGTTTCCCGTCGGCGAGGGCAATTTTTGGCTGCCTGTGGTGTTGACGGCAAAGGGGCCGCTGTATGCTGAGGCGATTAAGTTGTCTGGCGAGTTGAGTTACTCTCAACCGGTGCATTTGTCGGATGTTTGGCGGCAGCAGTTGTATGAGTTGGCTTACGGCTTGCTGGCTCTTTTAAATGCGCCGCCGGCGACTTATTTGATGCAGTTCGGGTTTGTCGGGGAAAGGATTTGTTTCGATCGACTTTGGCCTTTTCCGGCTGCACCTGCGATCGCTTCTGTCGGCGTTCAAGAGCCGGATTTATTTGCGTGTCATTGGTATTGCTTGACAAATAAGCCTATTTATGATATTGAAATTAGCTCTGCGGTTGCTTGAAGTCTATGGGAAATTTGAGATGTGAGATTTCAACTCGGCAGATGATTTGAATCATGCAACTAAAGCGGGAGTTTCACGGGAGATAACTTGCTCAAAATTGTCGAAGATTTCAAAGAGTTGGTCGAGTTGCGTAAGTTCAAAAATTAGCTTGACTGTGGCTGAGAGGTTGCAGATGACGAGGCGGCATCCCCGGTGGCGGGCGGCGTTGAGTCCGCCGACTAAGGCACAGATCCCGGAACTGTCGATAAAATCTACGTCTGCCATGTCTATTACCCAGAGTTGGTGGCGATCGGGCAAAATCTCGGCTAGCTGTTGCTGGAGGAGGCTGCCTGCTTGGGAGTCGAGGCAGTTGTGAGGTTGAAGGACGATGTGTTGGTTGAAGTTGGGAAATTCCATAGCAGTTATCCTACGATCGTAAAGTATGAATAAGTGAGTTCGGTTGCTGACTCTGTTGAGAGATTCAGGGGATTTCAGCGTATGTTTTAGGATGCGCGATCGCAGCTTTGGAATCGGTGGCGATCGCCGTTGTGATAAATTGAGTAGGAAAACTGGCTTGCGATCGTCGCGCGGAACGCAACCCCAACAATTCTCGATTAATCTAGTATGCCTGAAATGCTAATTTTTAGTTGGGCCAGCGATCGCCAATGTCGTGTGTTTTTCATCACAGCGAAAGATTGCACTATTGGCTGAATCGAGCCAATATATATAAGTATTGAGCTTTGCAAAAGTTTACGAAGGCAGCATCCAATGTCTTTTGAGTTTTTATCGCTAGAGACTATTCAGAAATTTGCTCACGATTACGGCTACTGGGCAATATTTCTGGGAATTTTACTGGAAAATCTGGGAATTCCTCTCCCAGGCGAGACTATTACGATTGCTGGCGGGTTTTTGGCTGGTAGCGGGGAACTGAATTACTGGTTTGTGCTCGGCAGTGCGATCGCGGGTGCGACTGTGGGCGGAAATTTCGGTTATGCGATCGGCAGATACGGCGGCTGGCCGCTGCTGCTAAAGCTGGGACAATTTTTCCGCTTTCGGGAAGAACAACTGTTTGACTTAAAAGAACAGTTTAGCAAAAATGCAGCTAAAGCCGTATTTTTGGGCCGTTTCATCGCACTGCTGCGAATTTTTGCCAGCCCCCTAGCGGGAATTGCAGAAATGCCTTTCTGGAAATTTTCGCTGTTCAACATTTTGGGTGCTGCCAGTTGGGCATCTGTAATGGTAAGTTTATCCTACTTCTTGGGACAAGTTGTGTCTTTAGAGAAATTGGTAGCTTGGGCCGCTGAATTTGCGGTAGTTGCCTTACTATTAGCAGTTGCTTGGATTGCAATTCCTATTTGGTTGGAGTCGCGCAATTTGGACAAGACTAAGTAGAGACACAACAATATTGTCTTCCGATCTCCATTACCGCGCCAAGTAGGGACACAACTATGTTGTGTCCTTATTTTTGGTCAGAAGTGCCAAGCACCTTTTCCAGAACACAATTAAATAGTGCTGTAGGGGCGGGTTTTACCAACCATAATTGCCTAAAATCAACAATCTCATAAGCCCGCCCCCGCTAGGGCGGTAAATCACCATCCATCTCATTCAAAATACAACGGTCTGGTTTTGAATGAGTCAAGTTTTTTCCTTCGAGTCAATTCGCCACCCCCCTGCATTTATAATAAGTAGAAATCATATAATAGGTAGAAATCATGGGATACACTACAACATTTGACGGATATTTCACTTAAATAAACGGTTATTAGACAGCGAAGCTATTTACTTATTAGAGTTTTCCAGAACCAGACGGATGAAGCGAAATCCTGCGATTTTGCAAAGTATTCCCGATCCGGCGAGAGCAGCAGTTAATTTGCCTGTGGGCGAAGAAGGCTGCTATTTTGTAAATCAAAAATGGGATGAATATTCCGAAGTTTCTGTTGTTAATTACAACCGCCCGCCGAAGACTCAGCCCGGATTGTGGTGTCAGTGGATTCCGACTGCTGACGGCGGGGGGATTCAGTGGAGCGGCACGGAGAAGTTTTATTATTATGTGGAATGGTTGCAGTATATTATCAATAATTTTATTGAACCTTGGGATTATATTTTAAATGGCGAGGTGAATTGGCAGGGGGAAAGGGCAGAAGATATAGGTACGATCGTAGTTGCCAGCAATCTGATTATTTTGCCAGAAGGTGCTGAGGAATTGTTGAGGTATGCGGTATCTCCCGTATCCGTACCAAAGTTTGTTTGGGATTGTTTGAACGCTGTGCAAGGGGCGGGAGTTAGCCTGACAATTTGGTATGAGGTAGTTGATAAGTAGTTAAACAAAATTAATTACATAAATAACTAATATGATATAATAAAAATATTAAGTGTATTTAAAGAGGCTTTATATGTTTTTACTTCGAGATATTAATCCACTTTCCTTGAAATTGCTAAACCGAATTTATCGCGAAAGCAGACATCATCAAGTGCGCCAAAGAGCACACTTTTTAATCTTAGTTTCACAAGGTGTCAAAAATGAAAACTTGATGAAAATTTTTCAAGTTAGTTATAAGACTATGTATAACTGGTTGAATCGATGGGAATGTGAGGGAATGCTCGGATTATACAATAAACCAGGTAGAGGCAGAAAAAAAACTTTTGATTCCGCACAATCAGCTCAAATTAGAGACTGGGTA